>JAADEJ010000044.1 GCA_013153475.1 Campylobacterota bacterium | reverse complement strand
AAGATTTCGCCAAGTCCCATCCCAAACATCGCTATCCTTTTTTTTGCGTGGCGTAGGCCGAAGCCGTAAGAGAGGAAAGTCTATCAAAAAAGTGATTAGCCAAGGATAAAGAGGGCGATCTCGTCGGCCAGCAGAAGGTCGGGATTGCGGTAACGCGCGCCCTCTTTTTTTAGTTTGCCCTCTCGGCTGAGTAGTTCGCACCGTCGGCGCATGGCCGTGTTGAGCCGCTCGATGGCGATGCCGACGTTACTGCGAAGTCCCAAAAAAAGGTGCTCTTCCAGCAGGTCGTCGGCGCTTAGAGACTCAACGCGTCGGGCCAGGGGGTCGGCGATGTAGGCGGCGGGGTCGGCGTGAGGGTAGTAGCGGCTTTGGTTGACAAACCCGACGGCCCCGGCCCCTACGCCCAGATAGGGACGCTGACGCCAGTAGCCCAGGTTGTGGCGGCATGGGATGCCGAAATTGGAGACCTCGTAGCGCCCAAGACCTGCCGATTCGAGTTGTTCGGCCACCAGTCGGGCCTGCTCGGCCGAGGCGTTGCGCACCTCGTGCCGGTCGGCGAAGGGGGTGTTTGCCTCCAGCGTCAGCTCATAGGCGCTGACGTGCTCGACAGGAAGCGCGCATAAAGCGGCGATCTCCTGCTTTAGCCGTGTGGGAGTATCAAGCGCCGTGGCGTAAATCAGATCGGCGTTGATGCGTCCAAAGCCCGCTTTCTCGGCCCGTAAAATCGCCGATTCGGCGTCGTCGGCGCGGTGGGATCGGCCCAGAAAGGCGAGTTTGTCGTCAAAAAAGCTCTGCACCCCGAGACTTAGCCGGTTGACCCCCAGTTCACGCATTCCCTCCAGCCATGCCGACGTGGCGCTTTTGGGGTTGGCTTCGGCGGTGATTTCGGCGTCGTCGGCCAGGTAGGGGGCGAGGGTTTTAAAAAGGGGCGCGTAGAGCTTGGCGGAGACGGTCGAGGGGGTGCCGCCGCCGATAAAAAGGGTCTCAATCCCCCCTTTGGAGGCAAATCGATTCAGATCGTGCCGAAGCTGGGTGTGCAACGCCCTCATGTAAGCCTCACGCAGTCCGAAACGGTCGGTATAGGAGTTGAAGGCGCAGTAGTGGCATTTGCTGTCGCAAAAGGGGATATGCATATACAGAAGCATTTCTCAGTGGGCCTTAATGGTGAATTGAATACAATCTTATCAAAAATTTTCGTGCGTTTTGCGCCTGAAAAACCGAGGACAAAGATTTTTATGAATGATCGAAACGAAACCGGAAAAAAGCGTTATCGGCCCAATGTCGCCGCGATCATTCTCTCGTCCAGGTACCCGGAAAAGGTGGAGTTTTTTATCGCTTCGCGCAGTGACGTCAAAGACGCCTGGCAGTTTCCCCAGGGGGGTATTGACAAGGGAGAGACCCCCAAAGAGGCGCTGTTTCGGGAGCTGAAAGAGGAGATCGGCACCGATGAGGTGGAGATCGTGGCCGAGTACCCCGAGTGGGTCAGCTACGACTTTCCCGAGATGATCGCCAAGAAGATGTACCCTTTTGACGGCCAGCGGCAGAAATATTTTCTGGTGCGGCTCAAAAAGGGGGCCCGGATCAACCTGGATACCGAAGAGCCGGAGTTTGTGCAGTACACCTTCGTGCCCTACGAGAGGATTTTCGATTTCATTACCTACTTCAAGCGCCCCATCTACAAGAAGGTGCTGGAGTATTTCAGGAAAAAAGGATACCTGTGAAAAAGGAGACGGCGTGTTAGTGGTTCAAAAGTTCGGCGGCACCAGCGTCGGGGACCTGGAGCGCATCGGCAACGTGGCCCGACGGGTGGCCCGCACCCGCGACGAGGGGCATGACGTGATCGTGGTGGTTTCGGCCATGAGCGGCGAGACCAACAAGCTGATCGACTACGCCCACCACTTCTCCCCCAACCCCGACCGGGAGGCGATGGATCTTCTGCTTAGTTCCGGCGAGCGGGTGACCAGCGCCCTGCTTAGCATCGCGCTCAATGAAATGGGCTATCCCGCCGTGGCCATGACGGGCCGCCAGGCGGGGATTGTGACCGACAAGACCCATACGGCCGCCCGGATCGAGCGGATTGACCCCAAACCGATGCGGGGAGCGCTGGAGGCGGGCCGGATTGTCGTGGTGGCCGGGTTTCAGGGGATCGACCCGGACGGTCGCGTCACCACCCTGGGGCGGGGCGGCAGTGACCTGACCGCCGTGGCCATCGCCGGGGCGATGGGGGCCGATCTGTGCGAGATCTATACCGACGTGGACGGCGTCTACACCACCGATCCGCGCATTGAGCCCAAAGCCAGAAAGATGGAGCGTATCAGCTACGACGAGATGCTGGAGTTGGCCTCTTTGGGCGCCAAGGTGTTGCAAAACCGCTCCGTGGAGCTGGCCAAGAAGATGGGGGTCAACCTGGTAACCCGAAGCAGTTTCAACGACAACCCCGGAACTTTGATCACAAAGGAAGAGAACATCATGGAAAAACCTCTGGTAAGCGGCATCGCGCTCGATAGAAACCAGGCCCGTGTCAGCCTTAAAGACGTGGAAGACCGCCCCGGTATCGCCAGCGAGATCTTCAACGCCCTGGCGGATGAGGCGATTAACGTGGACATGATCGTGCAGACCATCGGCGCCGACGGCAAGACCGAGATCGACTTTACCATTCCCCAGACCGAGGTGGTACGGGCCCGCTCCGCTATGGCGCGCTTCGCGCAGAGTATCGGCGCCATCGACTACAAAGAGAATATCGCCAAGGTCTCCATTGTGGGCGTGGGCATGAAGAGCCACAGCGGCGTGGCGGCCAAAGCCTTCACCACGATGGCCAAAGAGAACATCAACATCGAGATGATCAGCACCAGCGAGATCAAGATCTCCATGATCATCGACGAAAAGTACGCCGAGTTGGCGGTGCGGGCGCTTCATGATGCCTACGAGTTGGACAAATAGGGGTAGGACGCGGGCGTGAAGGATCTGCTGAGCTGGACGCTGGAGGCGATACGGGCCGAGGATGCGGCCATGAGCTGGATGGAGGAGCGCCGCTACGACTGGGCGCCCATTGCCGGCAACGCCGTCTCCAAGATATTGGCGGGGCAGACCCTTTTGCTTTTGAGTGATGAGAACAACCGCTGGTTTGAGCGCTATGTCATCAGCCGTATCAACCGCCCGGGCCAACAGCGTCCTCTTCTGCCTTTTTACGCCTGTAGCGCCCTCTATCCGGCGGTAGACGCCATACGCAACGACCAGGATATCGATCTTTTCTTCGATCTTCTTAGCCTCTCTTACCCCCAGGGCTTTTTCTTCTGGTATATCGGCAAGGCCGACCACCCCAGGGCCCGTATCGCCCTGCGCAACGAGGAGTCGCTTTTGTGGGTGATGGATGAGGAGATGGCCAACAGCTTTACCCTGCGCTCTTTGGATGAACAGATCGATATCAAGCTGTTGCAGCTCTTCAGGCTCTTTGACAAGACCATCAGCGCCGCCCTCTTCGCGGAGGTCGATCCGGGTGTGTAGGATGCTCCCGCCCCGTTCCCAGATTATCCTGACCGACCGTTTTGACGAGACGGTCGAGGCGCTGGCGCAAGCGTGGCCCGATACCCGGTTTGTCCGTATCGGGGCCGAGGAGTTTCTGGTCGCCCACGCCGAAGAGGCGATCCGCCGGGCCTACCTGACCGATACGGGCGAGAAGGCGCTGGTTCTAAGCGCCGAACGCTTTACCCCCATTGCCCAGAACAAGCTTTTAAAAATTTTGGAAGAGCCCCCGGCGCGCACCCACTTTGTTCTGCTGACCCCTTCCAAAGCCTCCCTTTTGCCCACCGTCCGCTCCCGACTGCCTATTGTGGAGAGGAGTGTGCAAAAAAAGAGAGATGACGAGGCGGTTTTGCTGGATCTTGACTCCCAGCGACTTTTCGCGTTACTGCAAACCTACCGCCGCGCCGATGCCGCGACGGCCAAAACGGCGCTGGAGGCGTGGGGCAAAGAGGCGCTTGAAAGCGGCCGTTTCCGGGTGGACGGGGCCTTGCTGGAGAGCTTTCAAAAGGGGATCAGACTGCTGGATATGGGCTCACCCCCCTCGTTTGTGCTGACGTGGATCGGGATGAAACTGTTAAAGAGGCGCCAATGAGAATCTACCGCATAGACAGACCCCGAGACCCGGCCAAAGCGTGGCAAACCCTCGGTTGCGAGAAGAAAGGGGCGGCGATCATGGCCCAAAAGAGCGACCTGCTCTTTTTCGCGCTGAAAGCTTTGCCGGTGGCGGCGGCCAATATCCTTAAACAGGATGCTTTGAGTGTGGGGGCGGAGCTGGCGGTGCCAAGAGGCACGGTGACCTGCCAAAACGAAAAGGTGGACGCCGTGTTGATGGGTACGCCCCGGCAGTTGCGCCGCCTGGCCAGAAAAGAGAAAGCCCAACCCTTCGGGTTGGCCAAGGTGGGCCATGCGGTTGAGGAGGCCCTGGCCCATACCGCTTCGCGTCCCGTTCGGATTATGGGTGTCATCAACGCCAACGACGACAGCTTCTACCCGGCCAGTCGCTTCAAAGAGGGTGCGGCCGTGGCGGCGCTGGAGCGGATGATCGAGGAGGGGGCCGATATCATCGACATCGGCGGCGTCTCCTCCCGCCCCGGAAGCGACCCGGTGCCCGAGGCCGAGGAGTTGGCGAGGGTGGCGCCGATTTTGGAGGCGATTAAGCGGGAGCGGCTCTATGAGCGGGCGCTCTTTAGCATCGATTCCTATGCTCCTGCCGTCATCGCGCGAGCCCTTGAGAGCGGTTTTAAAATGGTCAACGACATTACGGGGCTCTCCAATGACGCGGTGGGGGAGCTGGCCGGGCGTTACGGCGCCAGATTGGTGATCATGCATATGCGGGGCACCCCCAAAACGATGCAGGAAAACCCCGACTATGACGATGTGGTGGCGGAGGTGGACGCGTTTTTTGCTAAGCGCATTGAGCGGGCCGAGGCGCTGGGGCTTGCCAAAGAGGCGCTGGTGCTGGATGTGGGGATCGGCTTTGGGAAGCGGCTGGCGGATAACCTGGCGCTTTTAAAGCATCACGCCCATTTTCTGCACTTTGGGTGTGAACTGCTCATCGGTGCCAGCCGCAAGTCGATGATTGACGCCCTCTCGCCCGCCCCGGTGACGGCGCGCCTGCCCGGCACGCTGGCCATTCATCTGGAAGCGGTGCGGCGGGGGGCGTCTATCGTGCGTTGTCACGACGTGGCCGAACACAGGCAGGCCCTGACGCTTCAAAGCGCCATAGAACAAGGAGGGGTAGAATGAAAAAGTGGTGGATCGCGCTGGGGTGTGCCCTGGCGCTATACGGCGGCGACAACGTGGCGCCGGGCGCTGTGACGGCGAGATTTTGGGAAGCCTACGCCAAAGGAGACGAAAACCTTACCCGCGCCCTGAGCGTGCGGGGGGAGGTAGAGGCCGACGTGCCGTTTGCCCTGCATAAGGTACGGGTGAGAGTAGAGGATGTCAACGTCACCGGTCCCGTGGCGGAGGTGAAAACCCGGCTGATCTACGCGTTGGCGCTGGATAAAAAGGGGACGACTTTGCCGTGTGAGAGCGGGTTTGAGACGGAGCTTTTGCGTATTGACGGCAAGTGGCGCGTTGACGGGCGTTCTACCATGCCTCGTTTCGAGAAAGCACTTGCCCAGAGCGCGTTGTCGTGCGGAGTCAAGAGTTTCGAGCAAAGCTTTCAACAGGAACTCAAAGCTTTCAACACCTGGATGGAGGAGCTTTTCAAAGAGGACGGCCCGCTGGATCAGACCCTGGAAGAGGGGCTCAAAGAGGCGGAAAAGCAGATGCGCCGCATGATGGAAAGGCTCAAAAAAGAGGGCGAAACCCCAACCCCCGACCCTCTGCCGCCGGCGGATAGGGGAGAGCGGATATGATCGATTCGCCCGGGGCTTATCAAGAGGCGGTGGCGCGCCTGAAAGCGTGGGCAAAGGCCTACTATATCGACGACAATCCCGTCGTGACCGACGAGACCTATGACGCGCTTTATCGGGAGGTGGCCGACTATGAGAAGGCCCATCCGGACGTGATAGACCCTACCTCACCCACCCAAAGGGTCGGCGCGCCGCTGAAAGAGGGGTTTAAAAAGGCCAGGCACCTAAGCCCCATGTGGAGCATGGAGGATGTTTTTGACCAAAAGGAGTTCGAGGCGTGGGCGGCCCGCAACCTCAAGGGGTTTGCGGATGAGCGCTTTTACGTAGAACCCAAATTTGACGGGGCCAGCCTGAATCTTGTTTATGAGAACGGGCGACTTGTGAGGGCTATTACCCGGGGCGACGGCGTAGAGGGCGAGGATGTGACGGCCAACGCCCGAACCGTCGCCTCCATTCCGCTGGAGATTGGGCACAAGGGGCTGATGGAGATTCGCGGGGAGGTGCTGATGCGCTTTGGCGATTTCGAGCGCCTCAACGCCGAGCGGCTGGAGAGGGGAGAGGCCCCCTTCGCCAACCCCCGCAACGCCGCCGCCGGTAGCCTGCGCCAGCTTGATCCCGCCGTCACCGCCTCACGGGGGCTTATTTTCCAGCCCTGGGGGGTAGGGGTGAACGATCTGGCGTTTGACTACCTGAGCGAACAGATGGCCTATGTCTACGACCTGGGGTTCCGCCGTCCGCCCGTGCGGGAGGTGTGCCACAGCGTGCGGGAGGTTGAAGCGGTGTATGAACGGATCGGGGCGTTGAGAAAGCGCCTTGACGTGATGCTTGACGGCACCGTGGTCAAAATTGACCGCATCGCCGTGCAGGAGGCGCTGGGCTATACCGTCAAGTCGCCGCGCTGGATGGTGGCCTACAAGTTTCCGGCGGTGGAGAAAGAGACGACCGTCAAAGCCGTCGTGCCCCAGGTGGGGCGCACCGGCGTCATCACGCCCGTGGCGGTGCTGGAGCCGGTGGCGATTGAGGGGGTCGTGGTGGAGCGGGCGACGCTGAACAACTACGATCTGATCGAGAAGATGGACCTGCGCATCGGCGACCGGGTGACGCTGATACGAAGCGGGGACGTGATTCCCAAGATTATCAGGGTTCTACCCGAATACCGTGACGGCGATGAGGTGCCCGTCAAGCGGCCCGATCACTGCCCGGTCTGCGGCAGTGAGGTGCTGGATGAGGGCAAACTGATCAAGTGCCAGAATATCGACTGCCCGGCCCGCGCGGTCAACGCCATCATCTACTTCGCCTCAAAATCCTGCATGAACATCGAGGGGTTGGGGGAGAAGATTGTCGAACAGCTCTATGAGGCTGGGCTGGTGCGGGAGGTGGAGGATATCTACCGCCTGACGATGGAGGATCTGCTGAGGCTGGAGGGGTTTAAAGAAAAGAGAGCCCAAAACCTGCTTGACGCCATTCAAAAGAGCAAAGGGGCCGAGTGCTGGCGCTTTGTCAACGCCCTGGGGATCGAGCACATCGGCGAGGTGGCCAGCAAGAAGATCTGTGAAACCTTTGGACTCGATTTTCTCAACGCGGACAAAACGGCGTTGCTGGCCATTGAGGGGTTTGGCGAGGAGATGGCCGAGAGCGTGCTGGAGTTTGTGCGGGTCAATAAAGAGAAGATCGCGCGCCTGATCGCGACGATCCGCCCCGTCGTCCCGGCCAAGGAGGAGCGCGCGGCATCCGCTTTTACGGGCAAAACGGTGGTACTCACCGGCACCATGTCCAAACCCAGGGGAGAGATCAAAGCCTTTTTGGAGCGGTTGGGGGCCAAAGTGACCGGCAGTGTGAGCAAAAAGACCGACTATCTTATTTACGGCGAGGACGCCGGAAGCAAATATGACAAGGCCGTACAGCTTGGCGTCAAGACGCTAAGCGAAGCGCAGATGCGGGAGATGGCCGGTGAGACTTGATCGGCGACTGGTGGCGGAGGGGCTGGCGCAGAGCCGGACCCGGGCCCAGGCGCTCATTAAAGAGGGCAAGGTGCTGGTGGAAGGCCGGGTGGTGCGCAAGAGCGCCTTTGAGGTAGAGCCCCATACCCCGGTGACATTGTCGGAGGCCGACCGCTACGTAGGGCGCGCCGCCAAAAAGCTGGAGGGGCTTTTAAAGAGCTACCCCGTGGCGATTGAGGGAAAGCGGTGCCTGGACGTGGGGGCCAGTACCGGTGGCTTTACCCAGGTGCTTTTGGAAAAAGGGGCGCTTTCGGTGACAGCCCTGGATGTGGGGCGGGGGCAACTGCACCCATCCTTGAAATCGGACGGGCGGGTGATCAGCCTGGAAAATACCGACATACGCGCTTTTGAGAGTGAAACCCCTTTTGAGGTGGTCACCTGTGACGTATCGTTTATCTCTTTGCGCAAGATTCTTCCGGCCCTTGATCGGCTCTGTGACGGGGTGGCGATTTTGCTTTTCAAGCCGCAGTTTGAAGCGGGGCCGGAGGCCAGGCGCAACAGCCGGGGCGTGGTGGTTGAGGATGAGGCTGTCACGGCGGCCATGCGCGCCTTTGAGGCGGAGGCGTCGGCTTTGGGGTGGCGCCTGATGGTGCGGGCCCCCTCGGTTTTGCCGGGCAAAGAGGGGAACAGGGAGTGGTTTTATGTCTACCGGTGCGGTTAGGATCACGGCGTTGGCCGTCGGGAATTTTGACGGCATCCACCGGGGGCATATGGCGCTGTTTGAGAGGCTGGGCCGAGACGGCGGCGTGGCGGTGATCGAGCACTACAGGGCCACGCTTACACCGGGGGCGTGGCGGGCCCGTCATGTCAACCTGCCGCTCTTTTTTTACGATTTTGGGCGTCTCAAAGACCTCTCGCCCGAGGCTTTTGTCAAGCGGTTGCGTGCCGATTTTCCGAATCTTGAGCGTATCGTGGTGGGGGAGGATTTTCATTTCGGTGCCGGGCGCTGCGGCGATACCCGGACACTGCGAAGTCTCTTTGAGGGGGAGGTGACGGTGGTGGCCGAGGTCAAAGAGGGGGATGAGGGGATCCATTCGCGCGTGATTCGCGAAGAGATCGCCCGGGGCGATGTGGCGCGCGCCGGGGGGATGCTCGGCCGGGCCTACGAGGTGTGGGGCGAGGTTGTGCGCGGCCAGGGGCTGGGCGCCAAGGCCCTGGTGCCCACGCTGAACCTGCGAACGGGGCGCTTTTTGCTCCCTTTGGCGGGGGTTTACAAGACCCGGACGGCCGTAGAGGGGCGCTTTTGGCCATCCGTGACCTTTGTGGGCCACAGGGTAAGCACCGACGGGCGCTTTGCCGTGGAGACCCACCTGATTGACAGACGAATAGATCGGGTGCGCGGGCCAATCGGCGTGCGGTGGCTGGCCCGGCTAAGAGAGAACCGCCGGTTTGAGACGCTGGCGGCGCTGAAACGACAGATTGAAGAGGATATGGCCCATGCCCGCCAAGGATGAGATTTTCCAAAAGCCGATTCAGAAGCAGTTTGCCTTCGATGACCGGGTGGCGGCGGTGTTTGACGATATGATCGAACGCTCCGTGCCTCTTTACAAGGAGACGACGGCGCTTTTTCTTGCTCTGGCGAAAAGGGCGCTGAGTGAGGGGGGCACGGTACTCGATCTTGGATCTTCGACGGGAAACTTTTTGATTGAGCTGGCGCAAAGCCTTCCCTTCTCGGCCCGGCTTGTGGGCATTGACAACGCGCCGGCCATGGTGGCGCTGGCCCAAAAGAAGGCCCAGGCGCACGGGGTGGATGTCCGCTTTGTCGAAGCGGATATGCTGGCGTGGCCCTTCCCCGAATGTGACGTCATTTACGCCGGTTACACCCTTCAGTTTGTCCGACCCCTTCAACGGGGTGAGGCGGTTGAGAAGATCTACAAGGCGCTCAAACCGGGCGGGCTCTTTTTGATGAGCGAGAAGGTTTTGATGGAGGATAAGTGGCTCAATAAGCAGATTATTGATATCTATTATGACTATAAAAAGAGCAGGGGCTACAGCGAGACCGAGATTGCCAGAAAAAGGGAGGCGCTGGAGAATGTGTTGGTGCCTTATACGATAGAGGAGAATAAAAAGATGCTCAAATCGGCTGGCTTTGTGTCGGTCGATACCGTGGCCCAGTGGGGCAATTTTACCGCTTTCGCGGCCCGCAAAGAAGAGGTATGACCCCTCCTTTGCATTAGACGCCGATCGGTTCGGACGGCAACGCTTCGATATCGTCGGCGATATCGGTGTTGGCCTCTTTGATCATGCGGTTGATAAGAGCGAAAAGCTGTTGGCTCGCCTCTTCCATCCGGGTGAAGTTTTCTACGATGGTTTGACGGTTTTCGGGGGTCAGGCAGTTGCCTTTCTCCGCGCACGGAATGGTGGAGAGGACCATCTGGTGAACCGTGGCGTGAGGCGCTTCCATCTCTTTGTAGGCGCGGGTGTGGGCAAAGAGCCGTTTGCCCGCCCCTTCGTAATACCATTTGCCCATGCGGCAGTTGTGGTGGTCGGTAAACTCCCGTACCATTTCGCCCTTTTCGTTGAGCACCGTGGTATAGGCTTGTGATTTGAAGATGATATGGTCGATCTTGACCAGCGTACCGAAGAGCGAGGCGTGGATATATTTGGCCTCTTTGGCCGATAGGTCGGCGTTTTGGGCGAAGTTGACCAGGGTCTGCTCGAAGGCGTGGACATCTTCCTGGGAGCTGGTGGCGATGGTGGTAATCTGCTCCGAGTTGGCCTGAATGTCGTTGGACTCCTGTTGGAGGGTCTGAATGGTAATGGCGATCTCCTGTGTCGCTTTCTGGGTCCGCTCGGCCAGTTTACGTACCTCGTCGGCCACGACGGCAAAACCTCTGCCGTGCTCGCCGGCGCGGGCGGCTTCGATGGCGGCGTTGAGTGCCAGCAGGTTGGTCTGGTCGGCGATATCCTTGATGAGGTTGACAATGGTGGTGATTTCGCCGGTGCGCTCATTGAGTGAAATGATGGCTTCGTTGGAGTGGGAGATGAGTTGGATCAGCTCGTCCAGGCTCTGGACGATCTTTTGTACCGTCATCTGGCTCTCACTCGCTTCCGTGGCGGTTTTTTGGGTGTTGTCGGCGATCCGCTCCAGAATGGCGGAGTTTTTCATAATGTCGTGCTGAATGATATTGAGACCCGCGCCGATGCCGCCGGTGCGGCGGTCAAACTCTTCGGTCAATTCACCGCGCATGACGGTTTTAAACGATTCGGCGATGGCTTCAATGGCATTGTTAAGCTCCGGCGTGGCCGACTTGAAGTCACCCTTATAGCCTTCGACAAGGATTTTACGGTAGTGTTTACCCTCGTTGGCCGCCTGAATAGCCGACCGGATGTCGCGCATCATCTGCTCGACCTGGTCAAGCATGTCGTTGACGCCCCAGGCGACTCCTTGGAGTACGTGGTGATCGGGAATGTGGGTAATACGATCCGAAAGCTCTCCTTTGCCCGCTTTGACCAGTACGTCGCGGATCTGACGGATCAGGGGATCGTTGAAAATCTTTTCACACCCGCCGTCGGACGAACCCGGAACGAACAGTCCGATGAGTGCAAGAAGCGTGATGACGCCGCCGGCGATATATTGGCCCGTCGCCAGCAAGAAGATGGCCGCGCCAAACGCCGCCAGCAAAAAGACGAGGCTCTGTTTATTGCTGAAGGCCGAGGACAAACTCGTCATAACTCACTCCTTGTTTGCTTAAAATGTCGTTGAGTAGCTTACCGGACGCCTCCATGCCGCCGCTGCGCTCGGCGTTGAGCAGTTGGCTGTAGAGGTTGGGAATGACCTCCAGCGCTTTGGCGCTGGGCTTGCGGCGTACCGAGTGGTAGTCGCGGATACTGCCGTCGGGTGCCGTGGTGGCGGTGACATTGGCCAAAACCCAGTAGTGTCCTCCGTCTTTGCAGAGGTTTTTGACGTAGGCGAAGATCTCCTGCCGATTCTGAATGCGCTCCCACAGCAGTT
The DNA here is from genome assembly GCA_013153475.1 of Campylobacterota bacterium. GTDB lineage: Bacteria > Campylobacterota > Campylobacteria > Campylobacterales > Hydrogenimonadaceae > Hydrogenimonas. Next base: position 1,438 of record JAADEJ010000044.1, on the reverse strand, counting down.
TGAAAACGATCTTGGGCATATCGGGATGCCGAAGAATGGAGTGGGGCGCGCCCAACAGTTCGCTCTCTTCGTATCCGGACATTTTGATAAAGATCTTGTTGCCGTAGATGATCCGGCCTTTCAGGTCGGTTTTGGAGACGATAAAATCGTCTTCCTGCAAAAATCGTTCGACCCCGGTGGGTGTCGGTCTTCTCATGTGGCCTCCTTTACTTTCTCGTCGATCAGCCGTTCTATGATCAATTTTACATCAGCGTAATTGTAAACTTCTTTAAAACCGCCGATTTTTCCGCCGCTGGCGTTGGGATGGCCCCCGCCGCCCGCCAATGTGGCGGCGATTTCACTCACATCCGCCCGGTCGGCGCTTCTTAAACTTATCGACCCGTTGCCCGAAACGTTTAGGATAAAGTCGATATCGGGGTTTTTGACCAAAAAGGCGTTGCCCACGACCGAGATGTTGGGCAGGCCGAATGTCAAGACGCCGGTTTTGTCCCGGTAGCGGATGGTCAGCGCCTCTTTTTGCGCCGTCAGCAGGTCGGTCAGGTAGTCGGCCACCAGGTTGTCTAACGTGTTGTCGGGGCGACTCTGGCCGAAAAAGGCCTTTTTGATGGTGTGCATCTTCTCATCGAGCCGGATATGGGCGTTTGGGGTATCAAGCAGTTTGGCGGCCTGGCGGATGAGGTGAAATTTGTGCGCCCTGTCCTCTTCGTCAAAGAGGGCGCGGCCTACCTCCCTGGCCTGGGCTACGGCGTTCATGAGCACTTTGCCAAACTCGAAACCCGGTTTGTCGGTTTGCCAGATATCCACGGCATCCACCGCCTCCACCAGTTGCTCCCACGGTTTGAGCGTCTCGCAGGCAAAGGTTTGATTCAGCCAGTCGTAGGTGATTTTGGTGGCGCTGCGGGCGGTGTCCAGGTAGTACCAGTCAAAGGTTTTGGCCGCCTCTTCGCCGCTGCCGTGGTGATCGAGCAGTTGTACGTCGACGCGGGTATTGGATTTGAGATTGCGCAGATTCTCAAGCCGCTCCTCTATGTGTCGGCACTGTTCAACCGAGAGGTTGAGGTCGGTAATGAGCAGCAGAATGTGGCGGGCGTTGTCGGTGAGCATGGCGTCAAAAAGCACTTTGAGGCGTCCTTCGATCTCGTCGCCGTAGTTGCTGTTTTGGTAGGTGACACGCTCAAAGCAGAGGTGTGTGAGAAACTGGCAGGCGTAGCCGTCCAGGTCGGTGTGGGAGAGGTGGTAGAGGCTTTCGGGTTTTTGCATCTTGTTGGTTCCTTGGGATAAAAATGTTATAGGTCGATCTCCACGCTGCCCAACACTTCAAAGCGGGCGTCGGCGTCGATTTCGGCGTGGCTGAGCACCACGATATCCAGCCCAAACCGCTCGAAAATCTCGGCCAGCGGCTTTCTGAGCATGGGATCGACAATCAAGACCACCGGGG
>JAADEJ010000084.1 GCA_013153475.1 Campylobacterota bacterium | reverse complement strand
CGGAAGTCAAGCCCCTCCGCGCTGATAATACTGCACCCCTCGGGTGTGGGAACGTAGGTCGACGCCGGACTGGAGGTTTACTCTCTCTCCAAATTTTTAATCCCCATTTTCTTCTTTTGTTGTTACAATGCCGCATCTATATCGTGGAGCCGAAATGTCATCTGTTATTGAAAAAATCCGCCGTGAGATCAAAAAAGTTGTCGTCGGCCAGGAGGAGATGGTTGACGGTCTGCTGATCGGTCTGTTGTGTGAGGGGCACATTTTGCTTGAGGGTGTGCCGGGTCTGGCGAAGACCACGACGGTCAACGCCTTGGCTGGTGCTCTGGGGCTTGATTTTAAAAGGGTTCAGTTTACGCCTGACCTGTTGCCCAGCGATATTATTGGAGCAGAGATCTATGACCCCAAAAACAACACGTTCCGTATCAAACACGGGCCGGTTTTTACCAATCTTTTGCTGGCTGACGAGATCAACCGCGCGCCTGCCAAGGTGCAGTCAGCACTTTTGGAGGTGATGCAGGAGCGCCAGGTGACCATTGGCGAGCAGAGTTTCGCGATTCCCCGTCCGTTTCTGGTTTTGGCCACGCAAAACCCCGTGGAACAGGAGGGTGCATACAACCTGCCGGAAGCGCAGTTGGACCGCTTTATGATGAAGGTGGTGGTCGGCTACAATACCCCCGAAGAGGAGTTGGAGATTGCCCGACGTGTTTCGACGCAAGCGACCCCGGCCGTTGAAGAGGTCGCGTCGGTAGAGGATTTGAACCGGCTCAAAGAGGCGGTGCGGACCATTCATATGGATCCGGAGGTGGAGCAGTATATCGTGGACCTGGTATTTGCGACCAGAGAGCCGAAGCGTTACGGTCTTGAGAAGCTGGAAAAATGGATCATGTACGGTGCCAGCCCCCGGGCCACCATCGACCTTTTCAAAGCGGTGCGTGCCCACGCCTTTTTGAAGGGGAAAGATTTTGTCTCTCCGGTTGACGTGGCCGTAACGGCCAAGGCGGTTATGCGCCACAGGGTGATTTTAAGCTACGAGGCCGAGGCGGAGGAGATAACGGCTGATGCGGTGATTGAAGAGGTGTTGGATACGGTACCGGCGCCGTAAGGGTAGAAGGGTGCGAAAACAGCTTAAAACCCTGCTGATCAAGACAAGACGGCAGGTCTTTTCGGAGATGATCGGTAACAATCCGTCTCTTTTCAGGGGGGAGGGGTTTGACTTTTCGGAACTGCGCGAGTACCAACTGGGTGACGATGTGCGCAAGATTGACTGGACCATCAGCGCCAAGCTCCAAAAGCCCTATGTCAAACTCTTTCACGAGGAGCGACAGCTCAATATTGTCTGCGCCTGCGTGATGGGCGGCAGTCTCTACTTTGGGACCCGGCGTATCAAGCAGGAGGTCGTGGTTGAGACGGCGGCGGTGATCGGTTATTCGGCGGTAAAAAACCAGGATCGTTTTATCGGCGTGTCGATTCAGGACGGGCACGTGGAGGTTGAACGGCCGGCCAAACGGCTTGCGGCGGTCAACGGCTTTGTGCAAAAGATTGACCAGGCACGGGTCGTGGGGGTAAAAAGCGACTATGTGGCGGGTATGCGCCAACTGTACGGGCGTCTGAAACGCAGAAGTCTGGTTTTTGTGATCGGTGACTTCCTGGCACCGGCGGATCTTGGGCTTTTGGCCCGTCGCCATGAGGTCATTGCGGTGATTGTAAGAGACCGGTTTGAGGAGCGACCCGAGCCGCTGGGCCGGGTGCATCTGGTTGATCCCGAAAGCGGTGAGACATTGCAGACCCGGTTTGGCAAAGAGGCGGCGGCGCGCTATAGGGCTGAGCGGATCGCTTTGGATCGCGCGCTCTTTGCCCATCTGCACAAACATCGGGTCCGTTTTGTCAAAATCTATACCGACGAAGATCCTTTCGGACGGTTGATTCGGCTCTTTGGGGGGCGGATATGAGCGTGGATGCCCTGCCTTTGCGGGATATCAAACCGCTCCTGCCCATTCCCGATCTCTCTTTTTATATGCTTCTTGGGGTGGGAGTCGCGGCGGTTGCGGCTGTGGCGGCGTTATTGGTGTTTGGAACGAAACTGTGGCGGATGTTTCGCAATCAGGACCCAAGGTTTGCATGGCTGGAACGGCTGGAGCGTATGGATATGAACCGTCCCAAAGAGACAGCCTATACCATGAGCCGGTATGGACGCCTGTTGGCCAAAGAGAAGCGGCAAAAGGAGATCATGGCCGAGCTGGAGGCGCGACTGGAGCGTTATAAATATCGCCAGGAAGTGCCGCCGTTGGATGAGGAGACAAAACGCTACATAAAACTTTTCATTGAGATGACACGTGATGCACTTTGAGAACGGATGGGTCTTGTATCTGGCCCTTTTTTTTCTGTTTTGCGAGTGGCGTTGCCCGATGCGGGTGGATCTGCTCTACTTTTCCCATATTGGGCGTCTGGCCCGGCAAAAGGGCAGGGCGTGGGGTGTTGAGATTTTCAAGTGGATTGCCTGGGCGGGGGCGTTGACGGCGTTGGCTTCGCCGGTAACGGTGCGCTATCATCGGCAGATCGAGCATGCCGACAGGGCCTGGGTGGTGGTGGCCGACAGGTTGGATACAAAGAGGGGTGAAGAGCTGGCCGGTTGGATACAAAGCCGTGACGGGGAGCGGGTCGGTCTGTTGATCGCGCCGGGACGGAAGGGGCAGATATGTCTGCCGGTGAGTGACCGTTTGGGGTTGACGGCGCTGGTGGCTCTTCAAAGCGACAAGCATTGGAAAGCAACGGCGCTGACGGCCGAGGCGTTGCTGAGTGCCGTGCGCCTTTTGCGGGGTGTGTCGGCCAGGGAGCGGATGATCGTTTTGTGGGCGGACAAGATAAAAGAGACGAAGTCGGTGCCGTTTTCAAGCGCGTTGTCGGCCGTGAGAAAGGCGGGGATTCGACTCTATCTTCTGGGAGGAATTGCCGCCCTGCCCAAAGGTTTGCGGGCGACGTTTGAGAAGGCGGGTGTGGATCTTTTGGCGTTAAAAGAGGGATTGCGGGCTTTGACAAAGCGTCAACCGCCGATGCGTCGCGAGGTTACGGTTGCGCAGACGCGTTACTACTTTCACTACCCGCTTTTTATCGGCGCCATGGCCCTGCTGATCTATCTTTTCCTGATCAATCGGGGGGAGAGCGCATGAAGCTTTTGCATCCGGAGTTTATTTATCTGATGTTGGTGCCCGCCGGATTGCTGGTCTATTTGATTCAGACCAACAAAGATACGCTGGAGCGGATTTTTGAGCCGGAGGTTTTGCAGAGATTGCGAATTTACGGCGACGCTTTGGGACGGCGGGGACACAATGTGCTGATTTTCGGTGCTTTTTTCTTTATGGCTTTGGCGCTGGCAAGACCCGTAGTGGAGCGCCAAAGCGTGGTGATCTACCCCAAAAGCAACGATGTAGCGGTGGCGGTGGATATGACATCGCCTGTGGTGATGCGAGAGGGACGTAAACGAATAGCGGAGGCGATTGGGCGGCTCAAGAAGAAGACGGAGGTCGGGGTTATAGGGTTTGACGCGCAAGCCTATCTGGCCGTGCCGGTGAGCGCGGATTTGGCGACGGTTGCCGATTTGACGGCAAAGATGGCGCTCTCCCGGCCGCCCAAGAGACCCAAGAGCGTGCTTAACGCCCTGAAAGCCTCCGCCAAACTGCTACCTTCGGGGGGACGGGTCTGGATGATCGTGGGGGCGTGGGATGCGAAGGATTGGCAAGCGGTGCTTGAAATTGCCCGTCAAAACCGGTTGAAGGTGGCGGTTTGGCAGATGGGTGCAAAAGAGGGCGCGGGGGCCTGGCGGCGTCTGGCCCAAGAGACGGGCGGCGTGTACGCAGACGGTGAGAGTTACGCCCGTTTTTTGCTATGGTTTGAGCAGAGTGCCGAGCCGGCCGGGAAGATCACCAAGTATACGGAGCTCTTCTACTATCCGCTGGGGTTGGCGGTGTTGCTGCTGCCGTTGGGGCTCTTTTCGGTGGGGCGGGCCGGGAGAGTGGCGGCGGTGTTGTGGCTGGCGTTGGCCGGCGGCGTGCCCGACGCGCGCGCGGGGTTGCTCGATTTTTGGACAATACGCCGGGCCGAGGAGGCGTATCGACAGGGCGATTACCGCTTGAGCGCGAAGCTTTTTGAAGCGCTGGCCCGTAAGACAAACCGGGCGGAAGCGTGGCTGAGCCTGGGAGACGCCTACTATAGGCTCGGGGCGTACGCCAAGGCGTGCGAGGCGTATGCCAGGGTCGTGACCACCGACACAAGGCTTGAGAGCGCCAAGCTCTATAATCTTGGCAACTGTTACGCCAAAATGGGCAAGTGGGAGCGGGCGGCCCACTTTTATAGAAAGGTGCTTGCCCTATGGGATGACGCGGATGCCCGTTACAACCTTGCTCTTGTCAAAAAACATTTGCCCCATGCCCTGGATAAAAAAGGGGCCAAAAAGGGCGTGTCGGCGCATAAAAAAGTCTCCCAAAATGTGGGAAAACCCCAGCCGACCGAAAGCCCCTGGCTGATCGGGCGCTATGTGTTGCAAAAATAGTTTTAGTCGCAACAGTGCAGGAGAGAGCGTTGGGGATGTTTGTAGAACTTGTAGCCGTCGTAGATCATGGAAAAGCCGTAAAGAATCACGGCGACGGAGGCGACGGTTATCATGATTTTGCGCCATCTCCCTTTTTGCATGACGGCGGTAAAAAAACCGAGTGAGAAGAGGGCGGGCAGGGTGCTCAAACCAAAAATAAACATGACCACGGCGCCCCAGAAGGGGCTCATGGTACTGGCGGCGGTGACGGCGAAAAAGTAGACAAACCCGCAGGGCAAAAGGCCGTTGAGCATCCCCAGCAGGTAGAAGCTGAACAAAGAGCCCTCTTCCATCAGGGCCGAAAATGCCCGTCGGTACCACGCAAAACGGCCGACGGAGCGCTCGATGAGTGTGAGAAAACGGATTTTGCCCATCAGGGAGAGGCCGGTGAGGATCATGACGAGGCCGGCGAGCGTAAAGAGCGCGGCGACGGTATAGCCGCTAAAGGTTGCCACACTGCCCAGGTATCCGAAGATCGCGCCCATGACGGTGTAGGTGGTGATACGCCCCAAAGAGTAGAGCAGATGGGCGGCGGACTGGCGGAGCGTGTGCCACTTTGGATCGACCTTGGAGCCGGTGTAGGCCAGTACGATCCCCCCGCACATACCGATACAGTGGCCGAAGCTTCCCAAAAACGCGATGGTGACGATGGAGAGAAAATTGATGGCTTCCATGGTTATCGGTGTCCTGTCTTTTGAAGAAGCGTTTTGGCGTAAGTATGATTGGTGAGATTTTCACCCTTGAGCATATGGTCGATAACCGCATCGAGCTTCAACGTGTTTTCGGCGTGTTTTTCATAGGCCCCGAAGCCGTATCCCATCGGTGTGTTTTCCAACTGGGTGTACCAGGCGTCGCGTCCGTTGATCCAGCGGTGGGTGTCGCGTGTATAGACCCATACGACGGCGCTTTGTCTGAAGGGCTGGTTCCCCAGCCACAAAGCCATACATCCGATGTCGTCGAAAAACCAGGTTTTGCCGTTTTTTATAGCGACTTGTGCGGCATACTCCCGTTTTTCCACGGGCATTTTGCATTGGGCGCACTGATACTCTCCCGGCTCTATCTCGATGACAGCCTGTTTGGTATTGCCGGTTTTGATGATTTTTGCGTGCGGTTTCTGGGCGAGAGCCAGAAAAAGCGACACGATCAGGGCGATCATGATAAGAACGATGGCGGCTTTTTTCATAACCGCTAGTTTATCGCAAGAGTGTTAATTTCCGATTAAGTTTGATGGTCCCGGTTGGTTTCGGTGTTTGATGGGAATCAAAAGGGTTTGGTGCTATGATAGTTTGAAAAAAGGAGAGACAATGGCCCATCATAAACAGCATGAGAAACTCGAGCGCCTGAAAGAGGCGATCAAAGCCCATGAAACGTTGAGTGAATCACAAAAGAGCGAAGCGTTGAAGCATGTAGAGGAGTGGTATGCGGAGGACAAGGGGTTCGGTACGCTCGCCCAGGCCCTCGCGGCGCGGTTTGGCGCACTGGAGCCCATTTTGGCGGAATTGGGTCTGCTTTAAAGCATAAAAAGAAGCAGCAGTCCGCAGACCGCGAATATCCACAACGCTTTTTCGACGCGGCGGGGGCCGTCTTTGGCGATTCTGGCGATGACGTAAGCCAACGAGCCGAGCATCAGACCGTCGGTGATGGAGTAGGTCAGAGGCATCAGCAGGATCATGAAAAACCCGCCGATGAGAACGGCGGTGTCGCGAAAATCGATTTGGGCGGTTTCGGCGAACATCAATGCCCCGACCACCACGAGAATCGGAAAGATCGCAAAACCCGGGATCGCCTCGAAAAGGGGTAACAGAAAAAGCGTAAACAGAAAGAATAGCGCCGTAAAAAGCGCCGTCCATCCCGTTCTTCCTCCCGCTTCCACCCCGGCGGCGCTTTCAATGAACGAGGTGGTGCTGCTTACGCCGATCAGTCCGCTAAGAAGCGTGGCGGCCGCATCGGCTTCGATGGTGCGTTGCAGTTTGATTTTACCCTCTCCCTCGAAGAGACCGGCCCGCATACCCACACCCGTCAACGTTCCCATGGTATCGAAGAGATCGGTCAATAAGAAAGTTAGAATGACCGGCAACAGCGACAGAGAAAGAGCGGAAGGGATATCAAGGGAGAAGGCGATGGGCGTGACGGAAGCGGGCATGGCAAAGAGTGTTTTGGGCAGCGGGGCGATACCTGTGATCCAGGCGACGGCGCTGGTGCCAAGTATGGCGAGGATAAAGGCTCCTCTGACGTGTCTGACATAGAGTACGACAGCCAGGGTCAGAGCGAGAAGTCCCAGCAAAACCTTGGGATCGTGCAGGTTTCCCAACGTTACGAGTGTGGCCGGCGAATCGACGACCAGTTTCATCTGTTCGAGTCCTATCAGGGCGATAAAGGCGCCGATTCCCGCGCTGACGGCCCGTTTGAGATCGAGGGGAATGGTTTCGATCATCCAGCGTCTCAACGGCGTCAGGCTGACGACAAGATAGCCGACGCCGGATAGAAAGACGATGCCCAGGGCCGTCTGCCATGCCAGACCCATCCCTTTGACAAGGCCGAAAGTGAAATAGGCGTTGAGGCCCATACCTACGCTCATGGCGATGGGCGTATCGGACCAGAGCGCGTTGAGAACGGTCGCCAGTACGGTCATGAGAATGGTGGCCGTGACCAGTGCGTCGAAGGGCATATCCGCCTGGGAGAGAATGGCGGCGTTGACGGGCACGATGTAGAGCATGGCCAGAAAGGTACTAAATCCCGCGGTCGCTTCGGTTTTGAAGTCAACCCCTTCGGTCTGAAGTCGTATCAACGGCATGGTGGCTCCTTTATGCAAAGATCGGTCGGCTGAAAGCGGGTGACGTCAAAAAGCCCCCGGTCGGTCATTTTGAGTTCGGGTATGACGGGAAGGGCCATGAAAGAGAGCGTCATGAACGGATCGCTCAGGGGGGTGCCCAGGCGCTCTTTGGCGAACGCTTTGAGCTTTCGGTAGGATTCAGCGATATGAAATCCGTCTCCGCTTTGCATCAGTCCGGCGATCGGCAGAGGAAGAAGAAACCGCTCTTCCCCGATTACGGCGACAAGGCCGCCCCCGGCGTTGATGACGGCTTGCAGGGCGTTGGCCAGGGATGTGTCGTCACAACCGACGGCGATAAGGTTGTGGGAGTCATGGGCGACCGATCCTGCGATGGCCCCCCGTTTGAGACCGAATCCCCGAACCAATCCTACAACGGGGGGCGCGTGGGGGTCGTAACGGTTGAGAACAACGATTTTGAGAATATCGGTTTTGGGATCGGGAAGCGGGGAAGAGCGTGTAAGCGTCAGACTGTCGGTTTGCAGCTTTCTGTCATGGGCACCGATCACCCGAAGGCGGGAGCAGCCTGTTTTCGGATGGATCGGGTAGGCGGCGGGTACGGTGCGGGAAGGTAGACGGTTGGGCCGGGATTCGGTGGAAAGAGGTTGCAGCGGCGCGCCTTCCCGTGCGACTACCCGGCCACGGATGTAGGTGGCGAGGTGACGGAAAGTCCGCAAATCCGTGACTTCGACAAAATCGGCCCGGTCTCCCGGTCGCAACCGTCCGACGGGAAGATTGTAATGTTCGGCGGGTGTCAGGCAGGCGGCACGCAGGACATTGAAAAGATCATACCCCTCCGCGACGGCTCTTCTGACAAGACGGTCGATATGGCCCTCTACCAGATCGTCCGGATGTCTGTCATCGCTGCAGAACATGATATGTTCAGGGGATTCCGTCAGAAGCGGGATCAGTGTTTGAAAACTTTTGGCCGCCGATCCTTCACGTATCAGGATCTTCATGCCCATCGCTATCTTTTCCCGGGCTTCCCGGATATCGGTACATTCATGGTCGGTGGTGATACCCGCCTCGATATAACGTTGAAGCTTTTCACCCCTCAGTCCGGGCGCATGGCCGTCTACGGGTTTTTTCAGACGGTGCGCAGCCCGGATCTTTCGCATGGTTTCCGGCTCCCGGTCGATGACCGCCGGATAGTTCATCACCTCACTTAAATAACCGATACGGGGATTTTTGAGTAGTTTGCTCACCGATTCGGCGTTCAGAACGGCGCCGGAGGTTTCAAACGGCGTGGCCGGTACGCATGACGGGGCGCCGAAGCAGATATGCATGGGTGTTTTGGCGGCGGAATCGAGCATGAAGTCGATTCCCCGCTCTCCCAGTACATTGGCGATTTCATGCGGATCGCTGACCGTCGCGACGGTTCCGTGACACAGGGCCACCCGGCCAAACGCCGCGGGTGTGAGCAGGCTGCTTTCAATATGGATATGGGCATCGATGAAACCGGGTAACACAAAGGTGGCGGCGGGCATTTCTACCGGTGTGATGCGGTAGATACGGCCTTCCGCTATTTCGATTCGGGCGGGATAGATTGAGCGTGCCGGAATATCGACCAGATTGGCGTGCAGGCATTGCGTCATGATGACGCCTCCTTCTGTCTGTCTGAAACCATTGTACTACATTTGGGTTGAAAAGTTTTTGCGAGAAATTGGAATGAAAGGGGTGACGGAATTGTTTTGCTCTAACTGTTTTTTAATACAAAGGGTATTAGACTGGTTTAAAGAAAAAAAAAGGAGAGGGAGATGAAGCATCCGTATTTGAAGTCACAGCCTGACGAAAAGGGGTATTTCGGAGCCTATGGCGGGGCTTTTTTACCGCCGCAGCTGGTAGAGGAGTTTGAACGGATTACCGAAGCGTATATGAAGCTCAGAAAATCCCATGCGTTTTTGAGTGAGTTGCGGCGCATCCGTCTGCATTATCAGGGACGTCCGACGCCGGTTTATCACGCCAGGCGGCTCAGTGAGGCGATCGGGGGGGCGCAACTCTATTTCAAACGGGAAGACCTGAACCATACCGGGGCCCATAAACTCAACCACTGTATGGCTGAGGCGCTGGTAGCCAAAAGCCTGGGTAAAACCAAGCTGATAGCCGAGACCGGTGCGGGACAGCACGGCGTGGCGTTGGCGACGGCGGCGGCACATTTCGGATTGGAGTGTGAGATTCATATGGGAGAAGTGGATATAGAAAAAGAGCATCCCAATGTGGTGAGAATGAAGATTCTGGGGGCCAAAGTGGTGCCTGCGACCCATGGGCTGAAAACCCTGAAAGAGGCGGTGGATTCGGCATTCGAGGCCTATCTTGCCCAGTTGGATACCGCCATGTACGCGATCGGGTCGGTGGTGGGACCGCACCCTTTCCCTTTGATGGTCAGGGATTTTCAGAGCGTGGTGGGGCTGGAAGCACGGGAACAGTATCGGGAGATGACCGGAGGAGAGTTGCCCGATCATGTCGTTGCCTGTGTGGGAGGCGGCTCCAACGCCATGGGCATATTCAGCGGGTTCATCGATGACGATGTGCGGCTGTATGCCGTGGAACCTTTGGGAAGGGGAACGAAGCTCGGCGAACACGCCGCTACCCTCTCTTATGGAAAACCGGGTGTTCTGCATGGGTTCAAATCGATACTTTTACAGGATGAAAACGGAGATCCCGCACCGGTGCACTCCATTGCCAGCGGGTTGGATTATCCGGGGGTCGGGCCCGAGCAGGCCTATCTGCATGAAGTGGGTCGGGTCGAGTCGGTCGGCGCGTCAGATCGTGAGACCGTTGAGGCGTTTTACGCCATCAGTCAGATGGAAGGCATTATTCCCGCTCTTGAAAGCGCCCATGCCATCGCATATGCCATGAAATTGGCCAAAGAGGTGCCCCATGATGCGATTTTGGTCAACCTTTCCGGTCGGGGCGACAAGGATATCGATTTCGTGGTGGAAAACTACGGGGTAATGACCTGGCCTTCCGAAGGAGATGCGTCATGAGAAGAGGATGGTTGTGGCTGGGTGTGTTTTTGTTCGGTTCCGGCGCGTGGGCGACTTCCCACTGTTACCTGCAACGCTCCCACTGTTTTGTCGTGCAGGACGGCAGTGAAAAGGTACAGATGTATACCAAACGCCACACTTTTTCGGAAGCCGGGAAACGGTACGGTATCGCCAAGAGCCGTATAGAGGCGATCATTCACGCGGCAGAAGGGCGCAACGGTACGGAAGAGAGGGTTGATCTTCGGGACAGTCGGGGATTTTACGGAGGGGTCTATTGGCCCCATCCCATCTATGCCGTGCCACCCTATCCCTACCGGCCCCACCGTCCCCATAAACCGCATAAACCGCATAAACCGCATAAACCGTCCCGTCCCGGCGGTCCCGTTACCATCCAGCCTATCAAAAATCCCGCCTTCAATCGTCCGACCCGGCCGGTCAACCGTCCCGCACAGCGTCCGGTACGCCGGTCGATCAGGAGACGATAGGATATAATGCAAAAACAGTGAAAAGGAGTGACACATGAAACTGGCTTATGTCGGCCCTATGCCGAAAGTATCCGATAAAGGGGTGATGTTCGATAAGAACAATCCCGACAAATACCACTATCTCAGCGCCGCTTTGGAGTTGGCGGAAGCGTTCGATTTCAATCCTGAAAACGAAAGAGAGCACGTCTACCATCCCAAAGGGGTGGAGATGAAACCGGAAGAGATGCTGGCACGACTGCACAGGTATTGTGACGATATCGAGCAGGTGGTGGCTAAGAGGGAAGCCAAAGCGCGGGAGATCGTGGAGGATCTGCGTCGTCGGGTGGGGGAAGCTACCACCATTTCCGAAGAGGGACGGCAGGCCTGGTTGAAAAACATCGATGCCATGTATGACTACTATTTGCAGTTTGTGACCAACGAAGCCGCGTACCGCTGTGTGTTGGAGAAAATAGCATCCGAAATCGCCGCCGCGAAAATTGCGGAGATCAAGGTGCCGCTTTTTCAGAATTTCGGGGCTGTATTGCATGACCTTGTGGATGTGCTCGAAAACCGTCGTCCTCCGGTTGACTCGGAGCTGATTATCGAAAAACGGGATGAAGGGCTTTTTGGTGTCATGCGACTGAAACACGTATAGAAGGAGGAAAAAAATGAGAAAATGGATTCTGGCACTCTCTTTGGCGGCGGTGGCGGCCCTGGCGCTGCCCAATGACGAGAATCAGCTGGTGATGATCGCCAAGATGGCCGAGAAAAAAGCGGTGGTTCTGGCTTCTATGGGACTTCAGGGAGAGAAACGGGAAGCTTTTGGGAAGCTCTATGACGAGTATCAGCTCAAAATGGCTTCGGTTCTGGGTGAAAAGCTCGGCATCATGATGCGGTATATCAAAGCGCAGAAAGATCTGGATGCCCAAACCGCCCAAAAGCTGCTCAAGGAGTGGTTCGACGTCAACGCGGCGGCGTTGCGACTGCAGGAGGCCTATGCCAGAAAGTTCGGCAAATTTCTTTCACCCGCTGAAGTGGTACGCTATTTGCAGATCGAAAACCGTTTTAGAATTATGCAGGAAGCGGAATTGGCGGAACTTGTGCCTGTGGCGGAAGTAGGCAAAAAGGGGAAATGAGCCTCCCCTTTTAAATATCTTTTTTCTTCAGGTCGCCGTTGTAGACAATATCTTCGGCGCGGATGGAGTCGTCGTTGAGCATAGGGGGGACATTGGGACCGCCCATCTCCAGTTTGCTGCGCTCGGCGTCGAGTTCCTCTTCGCTGTAGGCCATCATCATCTCGGCCGAGATGACATGGGGCAGTGCCTGAATCTGTTTGACTTTACCGATCTCTTCGCTGATATTCTCTCCCTCTACCGTCACAATGATTTTGCCGATCGATTTGTCGTGGAAATGGTAGTCGCAAAAATCGGCGTTTTTGAGTGTTTCGACCACTTCGTCGACATGCTCCTGCCGAACCTGTACGACAATACTGGAAATGTTCATGGAAGCCTCCAAATTAAGATGTGGTTGTCATCGGATGAGCTGATAAGGGTTTTGTCATCCACGAAAAGAATGGTGTTGAGTACCGAGTGTTGACCGATCAGACGATATTTTTCGCTTTTGGTCGCGTTGTCGAAAATGGCGATCTCATTGTTTTCGTTGTATTGAAAAGCGCTTAACGTCGCTTGGGCGTTCAACGCGCCGGCATAGACGAGAAATTGGGTCGGATAGATGATCGGCGTATCGTATCCCAACGAGTAGAGAACCGCTTTGCGATCCTGCCCGCAGGCCAGGACTTTGTAATTTTTGAAATCGACTTTGAAAACGTTGTCTTTGTTCCCCCCTTCAAGGGTCTTGAGAATTTTGCCGCTTTTGACATCGACCACGTAGACGATGCCCGATTCACAGGTGCTTGCCACTTTGGTGCGATCTTCGTTCAACTGAAAATCGGAGAAGGTGGAAAGACTGAGCTGTTTACGCCAAAGAATCTTTTTGGGGTTGATGGAGAAGTAGAGCATCTCATTGCTCATGGTGGCAACCAGCAAGTGATTGGTGTCTATGAAACGGGCTTCACGCATTTGAATGTGGTCATTTTTATCCAGAAAGCGGGTCTGTTTGCCATCGGCTGTGCGCAGATAGAGAATCCTTTCGCCATTTTCATCTTGCACCATAATGACCAGTGTCTGATGATCGGGTGCTATATCGACGCCGAAAATTTTCGGTTTCATGGGATCACCCAGGAAATCGTGAATATCAGGATAGATGATCTCTTCTTTTTTTTGACGTGCCTGCCAATCGTAAATTTCCAGCTTTCCCACATCTGTGGCAATATAAAGGGTGTTGCTCTCTCGAACAAATTCGACTACATTGCCGTCTACATCAATGCTATACGCGGGTTTGACGGCCGTTGCAGCCATCAGGGTACTCCAGAGGGTTAGAAAACAGAATGTCAAGAGTCGCATGGTTGATCCTTTTTCCCTTGTACAATGGTAATGGCGTCGGACGGACAGACCGAAAGGCACCATCCGCACGCGGTACATCGCATCGGGTCGATAGAGGGGCGGAAAAGGCCCAGAAACGCAATGGCGTCTTCAAGACACGGCTCTTTGCAGCTGTGGCACATCACCTGGTGCCACGCCATACATTTGAGTATATCTATCTCTACCGTCGCGTCGAGGAAGTTTAGCGACTTGTCGCTTAAAACTCCCGCAGGACAGGCATCGGCGCAGGCTTCACAGAATGTACACCCCTTTTGCGTGAAAACAAGTTTTGGTATGCCCTTTGCGTCTGGCTCGATAATCGACTCTTCACACGCGGAAACGCAGGGTTTGTCACGGCACTCTACACACAGCGTCTGAAAAAGCGAAGGATCGGAAGCGTAAGGAGGGCGAATGGGGTTGGGCAATTTGGGGGCCTCTTTGAAAGGGGCGGAGAGGGAGGCGAAAAGCCTCCGTCTCCCACTATCCGCCATCTTATTTGACCCCTTCGTTAAGGGTGTCGATGAGGTTGGAGCGTTTTTTCTCTTCGGGATTGCGGTAACCGGCGGTAAATTTGTTTTCAACCAGCGGTTTGACGTTGGCCTGGGGAACATGGCACTGAGAGCAGTTGAAACGCTGTTGCGCCAGGTGATCCAATTTTTTCTGGGTTCTGAAGTCCATGAAGTGGGTCGGCGGAATCGGCGTGGCTCCCATGCTTTTGGCAACGTTGGGCATATGGCATCCCAGGCAGGCGTTGTTGTTTTTGGTAATGGGAAGCAGGCCGTCCACGCTGTGGGGAATGAGCGGCGGCGCGTTTTCATAGGAGCGCTCGAAGGTTTTGGCCTGGCCGGGTGCGGGGCGGCTGAAATCAGCCTTGACGGGGGCTACCCCATCTTCGCTATAAAGGTTCTCGTCGCGAAGGCCGAGTTCCTCTTCCGTTACGATCGGAGCGGCTTTGGAGTTGAGCTCCTGCTCGTCCATTTTGACGGCGCTTTCTCCGTTGTTGCCGGCGCACGCGGTGAAGCTGAGCACGACGGCGGCGGAAAGTGCCGTTAAGATCAATTTTTTCATTGTATTTCTCCTTTGGATTTACTTTTTGCGAAATCTCGAATGCTAAACCCAAGTGCGTCGTCGTCGCACACTTCGATGCAGCGTGCGCAGTTGACGCATTCACCCATGTCGACAATTTGACTCTTTTTGCCGATCATGTAAAGCACCTGCGACTCGGGGCAGACCTCTTTGCATTTCATACAAAGGGTGCAGTTGGGCTCGTTATGGGCTACCCGGATCAGGCTGTATTTGCCGATGATCGAGTAGACGCCGCCCAGCGGGCAGATGTGGCCGCACCAGCCGTTTTTGACCCCAAAGAGGTCAAAAAGGAAGATAGCCAGCAATACCCCGCCGGTCATCCCCATGCCGAAGATCACGCCCCGGTTGAAGATGGTGATGGGGCTAACCAGCTCAAACGCGGCCAGGCCGGTGACGGCCGAAACCACCAGGGAGAGGCCCAGCACCCAGTAACGGGCGTTGCGGCTGACCCACACTTTGCGTTCCACTTTGTCAAGCAGCAGTTTTCGCCGCAGCCAGTTGGCCAGGTCGGTGATCATGTTGACCGGACAGACCCAGCTGCAAAATGCCCGGCCGCCTACCACCCCGTAAAAGAGGATGATAATGGCCGCGCCGATAAAGACGTTGACGCCCATGACCGCGCCGGCGGAGAGCATCTGTAAAACCGCGAACGGATCGGCCAGGGGAATGGCGCCGAAGAGCTCCGAGGAACTCAGTGTGCCCTGCAGCACTTTCCAGCCCCAGGCGTTGCCCGCGAAGTAGAGAAAGAGCAGTCCGATCTGTGTAGCCCGCCGCGCGATTAGATAGCGGTATTTGTAGAGCTTACTCATCGAACAACTCCTCATCCATATTCAGGTAATCCTGCGGCTTTTTGGCGCTCCGTTCGGTTTCAGTGGTCAGTTTTTTCAGGTCGCGCTGTTTGATGCGCTCCTGGTCTTTTTTGTCCCAACCTTTGACATAGTAGTCACCGGCTTTACCCATGGCTACTTCGCGCGGCAGAACAAAGATGGCCGCTTTTTCCGTGACACAGGCGTGCTCGCAGAGCCCGCAGCCGGTACAGTGGTCGGCATGGACGATAGGGACCAGTTTGGCGTGTTTTCCGGTACGTTCATTGCGCATGAACTCGATGGTGATTGCCTGACCCAGAATGGGACAGGCCCGGTAACACGCGTCGCACTGGATACCCCAATAGGCAACGCAAGACTCATGGTCCACCACCGCCAGGCCCATGCGGGCTTTGTTGATGTCCAGAACCTCTTTGCCGTCCTTTTCGCTGCTGACTGACTCCTGATCCAGCGCGCCGGTCGGGCAGACGGGTACGCAGGGGATGTCGGGGCACATATAGCAGGGCACGTCCCGCGCGATGAAGTAGGGGGTACCCATCGGCAGGCCGTCTCCCGGTTTGGCCATCAGCAGCGTGTCGTAAGGACACGCTTCCGCGCATTGACCGCATTTGATGCAGGTGCGCAGAAAGTCGCTTTCAGGCAGCGCGCCCGGCGGACGCAACAGCAGCGGCGAGGCTTTGGCCTCTTCCACGTAGCCGGTCCAGATAATGCCGCCCAGCGCCGAGAGTCCTACGCTTTGGGCCATAATGGTCAAAAATCGCCGACGTTCGGTGATTTTGGGTTTGACTTCTTTTTTCGGATTTTGAGTGTTCAAAGACTCAATCCACCTTTTTATGAAATTTGCGGTTTCCCGCTCAAATCAGCCGCCGGCCGGGGCCGGTCGGCAAAGACATTACGCCTTGTAGATTTTGACCGCACACTTTTTGTAGTCGGTCTGTTTGGACATCGGGCAGGTGTGGTCCAGGCATACTTTGTTAATGAAGACCCGCTCATCGAACCAGGGTACGAAGACCAGACCGCGGGGAGGCCGGTTCCGTCCACGGGTTTTGATGTGGGCTTTGACTTTGCCCCGGCGGCTTTCCACCCAGACCAGATCGCCGTCTTTGAGGCCTTTGGCCTTGGCGTCTTTGGGGTTCATGTAGCAGAAGGCTTCGGGCATCGCGCGGAAGAGTTCGGGGACGCGCATGGTCATGGTACCGCTGTGCCAGTGCTCGATCACACGACCCGTACAGAGCCAGGTGTCGTACTCTTTATCCGGCTGTTCGGTCGGATCCATGTAGGGGCGGAAGAAGATCTTCGCTTTGCCGTGCAGGTCGATCTTGCCTTTGGCGGGATCGATCTTTTTGAGGTTACCGCGTTTGAGCACTTTAAGCGCAGGACCGTAGAAGTTGAACTCTTCGCCCGGCTTGGCGTATTTACGCGCATAGGGATCGTATTTGACGTTGAAGCGCCAGGGGGTGTCTTTGCCGTCCACAACGGGCCAGCGCAGACCGCGGACGCGATGGTAGGTATCGAAGTCGGCCAGGTCGTGTCCGTGGCCGGCACCGAATTTGCGGTACTCTTCCCAGAGCGCTTTTTGAATGAAGAAGCCGTAGCCTTTCCAGGGTTTTCCGTCACTTCCCAGAACGTTTCGGCTGTCACCGAAGACTTCGGTGTTGTCAAAACCTTCTCCGATGGGGTCATCGGCTTTGAAGCTTTTATAATAATCGTTGGCGAAGAGGATCTCAAACATGGTGGTATCTTCGCTGTAACCCATTTTCTTGGCCTCTTCGATGACGTTGGGCAGTTTTTTACCGCCTTTAATGGTGCTTTCACCCCATACGTCTTTAACGGTAAAGCGTTTGGAAAGTTCAATCCACTGCCAGGTGTCGCTCATGGCGTCACCCACAGGCAGAACCTGTTGTCGCCAGTGTTGTGTACGGCGCTCCGCGTTACCGTAGGATCCCCATTTTTCGTAGATCATGGCCGAAGGCAGAACCAGGTCGGAGACTTTGGCCGAAATACCGGGATAACCGTCGGAGGTGACGATGAAGCAGTCCATGGTACGGGCCGCTTTGATCCAGTGGTTGGCGTTGGCCGTATCGTGGTAGGGGTTACAGACGTTGACCCACGCGAACTTGATTTTGCCATCTTCGATCTGGCGATGGATGTTCATGATATGTTGATAGCCCACCGGGTTGATGGTACCTTTGGGGAGTTTCCAGATCTTCTCGGCGATTTCGCGGTGTTTGGGGATCTTGACCAGCATATCGGCGGGCAGACGGTGGGTAAAGGTACCGACTTCGCGGGCCGTACCGCATGCGGAGGGCTGACCGGTCAGAGAGAAGGCGCCGTTGCCCGGCTTGGCCTGTTTGCCCAGCAGGAAGTGAACCATATAGGATTGCTCGTTAACCCACGAACCGCGGTAGTGCTGGTTCATACCCATGGTCCAGAAGCTGACCATTTTGCGGCTCTTGTCGATGTAGAGGTCGCGCAGGGTTTCAAGTTTTTTCTTGAAGCTTTCAATACTTTCGTCCGGGTCACCCTTGGCGACACTGGCGACATAGTCGAGTGTATAGGGTTCCAGACCTTTCTTGAACTCTTCAAAGCTGATCTCCCAGTGTCCGAGAGCGTGGCCGCGGTGAACCATTTTCATGTTGTCGCCGGCTTTATAACCCAAGGGAGCAAGACCGGGTGCTTCACGTTCTGTAACGGTGTGGTTGGCTTCCTGTTTGATGGTCTCAAGCTCTTTGTCGCTGTAACCCAGTTTTTTCGCTTCATCGGGCATACGCATACCGTAGCCGGTTTCAACGAAGCCGGTGGCGAAAATGATATGTTTTTTGACAAAATCCCAGTCGATGACATCGGGATGGTTGTAGACAATCTCGCGGGCCAGGTAGTTCCACATGGCCAGGTCGGAACCGGGGCGGAAGATGATCTCCATATCCGCAAGATCCGAACAGCGGTGGCGATAGGTGGAGATGTTGACGACCTTCACACGATCGGGATCGGAGAGCTTGCGGTCGGTGACGCGGGCCCACAGAATCGGGTGCATCTCGGCCATGTTGGCGCCCCAGGTAACGATGGTATCGGTAATTTCGATGTCATCGTAACAACCGGAGGGCTCGTCGATACCGAAAGTCTGGAAGAAGCCGACAACCGCAGATGCCATACAGTGGCGGGCGTTGGGGTCGATGGCATTGGACCTGAAGCCCGCTTTCATCATTTTGGCCGCGGCGTAACCTTCCTGAATGGTGTACTGGCCGGAACCGAATACGGCAACCGCTTCGGGGCCGCCCTCTTTGAGCGCTTTTTTAATGGCACGTTCCATTTCGTCGAATGCGCGTTTCCAGCTGACAGGGCGGAATTTGCCTTTTTTGCTGAAATTGCCGTTTTCATCCATCCGCAGCAACGGAGTGGTCAGACGGTCGGCACCGTACATGATTTTGGCGTTGAAGTATCCTTTGATACAGTTCAGACCGCGGTTGACGGGTGCGGCGGGGTCCCCTTTGACGGCAACGATCTTGCCGTCTTTGGTTGCGACCATAATACCGCAGCCGGTACCGCAGAAGCGGCAAACCGCTTTGTCCCAGCGCCAGCCTGCTTCGGCTGCGTTGGCTTTGGCCTCAACTTCGCTCGGAACCGACATCCCGACAGCGCTTGCGGCCGTTGCGGCCGCTGCGCTCTTGAGGAAGTCGCGTCGTGACATGGATGACATATTTACCTCCTGTAATTTTGCACGTTTCTGGAACCGCCAGGCGCCCAGACAGAAAGAATGTAATTTAAACATTTCTTGAATCTGGGCGCTTAGATTCCAACACCAAACAATTCTACAGAAGGGACCCTGAATTATTCTTGATATTTGTCAAAGAGATTGATAAAAATAAGAAGTAAAACTAAAGAAGGTAAACAAAAAAAATTTAAAGATAAAAAGTTTCCAGTCCCTCTTTGTCCAGAATCAGGATTTCATCCTTCTGTTTTTCAATAAGTCCCATGGTGGAGAGTTTTTTGAGAATACGCGAGAGGGTTTCGGGGGTCATGTTGAGATTGGCGGCGATGTGGCTCTTTTTGAGCTTGGATATTTTGTCTCCGTTTTCACACAAAAACTTGGCGACCCGGGCGGTGGAGTTCATGACCATGTTGGTGGCGATGACGTTTTCGAGATATTTGATCTTTTTGCTTAAAGATTTGATGAACGCGAAGGAGATGTCGGGATTTTTGAGAAACTCTTTTTCAAAGGTATCGTAGTTGATGCTCAAAACCTTGCCGTCGCTTTCGAATTCGGCCGAAGCGGGGTAGTGCATATGCTCGAAGTTGACAATTTCGGCGATGACATCCACCGGAAAGAAGTGGTGCAAAATGACTTTATTGCCCTTCTGGTCGGTTTTGTAGACTTGTAAAATACCTTCAAGCAGAATAATGAGGTTGGCGGCTTTATCGCCTTCGAAAAAGAGAATAGAACCTTTTTTATACTCAATGACATTGGAGATTTCGTCAAGCCGGGCCAGGCTTTTGTCGTCGAGGTCTTTGAAAAGGTAAAACGATTTGAGTTTCTCTGTCACGGTCTATCCTTTTGCGATCAGGCAAATTTTAGAAAAAGTCCGATTCCCAGGGAGAGCAGAACGACAATCAGCAGCATGACGGGTCGGTAGTAGGCTTCAGGGATCGGATAACGGGCATCGATCCACTCGGTGATCCGCATGGCGGGGTAGATCATGAAAAAGAGCATCACGATCGAAAAGACGAGGGTCAACACAATATCCACGTTTCATCTCCTTGGCCGATAGGGCGTTCATTATAGGAGGGTGGGACTGAAAATAAGTTAAAAATAGTCCGATTTATGCGTGATTGACCGGGATCAAGGCATCACGCGAACGAGAATGGCTACTATTGTCCCGTAGAGTTTCACGAAAACGGAGCGGCAGCGGGATGGAAAAGTTTCTATATATAGAAGGGGCCTACCTGATTCTTTCGGGTGTGATTCTTTTGGTAACACTTTTTGTGGTCACACGACCTTTCATGACAGAGAGGGCGCGGAAAAAGGGGCTGCCGGCGGTGGCGCTTTTTCTGGCTTTGGCCATCGCGCTGCACTATGCGGTGACAACCGATCGGATGGCGCGGGTGAAAAAAAGTTTTGAAGAGGGCAAGCCGGTCATATGTGAAAACCGTGTTATACGCAAGGGTGCCCAGTCCATTATTATCAGGCGATCGCTGGGGTGGCGGCTGGAGGGCGATTACTTCGTCTCCGATGCCTACGAGCGTCCCTTTTTCGCGGCCCGCTGTATCGAATATGAGAAGTGACAAAAAAGTGTCGAAAAAATAGGAAATTTTTTTCATCAAAAATATTGTTTAACTCTTCCATTGTCCTCATTTTAATTTAGTATAAATAATCGAAACTAAGAAAAACACATAATTTTCTTGATATAAATCAACATTGAGTCCGACAAAAACAGTCATAATTATCCCGTGCCTTATCCATTAATAAATATTCAAGATAAGGCCGTGCTTGAAAGAAAGGAGTGTCATGGAATCGGTCATCCATATGCCCCAACTGGCACCGGATGAGTTTTTGGGAATATTCGTCATGGCGACGCTGGTTCTGGTTTTCGGAGTCGGTTACGCCGCGTTGATTACCCTCTCCAAGATGGGTTTTGTTCCCAAAAAATGGCAGCCTTTCGGCTATTTCTTCTGGATATTGCAGGCTTACAGCCTGTATGACCTGGCGCAGCGGGTACAGAGCAACCCCTTCACGACAAAAGTATTGATGGTGGCCATGGTGATCTACCTCTTTGCCCCCCATCTCTACTTTTATCTGATCGAGGAGTCCGAGAACCGCTACGACCCGGTCGAGGATGGGCAAACTACCAAATCATTAAAGGAGGCGTGATGAGCAAGAAGAGTGCGTCGGTATGGACAAGCATACCGTTTTGGCGCCGTTCGGCGGCATGGGTCACGGGTGTGGCCACCGTGTTGCTGATATGGCTGACGTTTGATACGATGGGACAGATTAGTATGGGAAGTGACGAGGATCTTAAAAACGGCATTACCAAGCGGATTCCCGCCGCTTCGGTCATCAACTACCATATTGATTATCAGTTCGATGACAAACGGGGTCACGAAGTGCCGGTAATCGGCGAAAAAGAGACCTTTTTCGGCAAAGAGTGGAGCGCTGAGGAGGCGGCAAAACTGCTGCATCTCGGCAAGCTGACCTCTCAGGCCAAAAACTGTATGAACTGCCATACCCTGCTGGGTAACGGCGCCTACTACGCGCCCGATCTGACCAAAGCGTGGCTGGATCCCAAATGGAACGACGGCACCATGACCGGCATTACGGGCAAAGCGAGCAAAGAGGAGGCGATGGCCGAATTTTTGATGCATCCTTCCCAATATCCTACCCATGCGCGGATGATGCCCAACCTTGGTATTACCAAAGAGGAAGCCGTGGCGCTGGTGGCGTTTTTGAAACATATGAGCGCCATCGACACCAATGGATTCCCTCGCAACTTCTCGCAATCGGCGAAGCGTCTTGAAGGAGGTACTCATGCTCATTAACGGTCAATTGAAATATGAATCGCAAAAGCTTGCGATGAACTATTTCCGGGTCGCGCTGGTGCTTTTCGGTGCCCAGCTTCTGATGGGGCTGATTGCCGCCATTCAGTTTCTCTATCCCGGATTTTTGTTTGAACTCTTTGACTTCAGCGTGGCGCGGATGGTGCACATCAACGCCCTGGTGGTCTGGATGCTTTATGCGATGATCGGTTCGGTCTATTACATGATTCCCGATGAAACGGGACATGAAGCGGTCGGTATCGCGCTGGGCAAACTGGCTTTCTGGATTCTGACGGCGGCGGTGGCCGTGGTGGTACTGGTCTACATCTTCATTCAGGTGGGATCGGGCAGTGAATCGACCATCTGGTTCATTAACGAAGGCCGTGAATATCTGGAGGCACCGCGCTGGGCTGACATCGGTATCGTGGCGGTTGTGCTTGTCTTCTATTATAATGTATTCTTCACCTATCTGAAGTCTGAGAAGAAGACGGGTATCATGACCGTCATGGTGGCCAACCTCTTCGCGCTGGCGGGTCTGTATCTGTGCGGTATGTTCTTTACCGACAACATCTCCATGGATCAGTACTGGTGGTGGTGGGTTATCCACCTGTGGGTTGAGGCGACCTGGGAAGTCTTTGTCGGAACCCTGGCCGCTTACGCTCTAATCAAAATTCTGGACGCCAAACGTGAAATCGTGGAGATGTGGCTCTGGATTGAAGTGCTGATGCTCTTTGGTTCCGGTATCCTGGGTCTGGGTCACCACTACTTCTGGATCGGAACGCCTGAGTACTGGTGGGAGATCGGTGCGCTCTTCAGTGCCCTCGAGCCGGTGCCGCTGGTGGCGATGTTCGTGCACGTACTGTATGACTGGGGTAAAGAGCAGGGCCATGCGGAAGCCGGCGGTGCCGGTACGGCGGTCAAAAACAGCCCGGCCATGGCGTGGATCGCCTCCAACGCGTTCGGAAACTTCCTGG
This sequence comes from Campylobacterota bacterium, assembly GCA_013153475.1. Taxonomy (GTDB): domain Bacteria; phylum Campylobacterota; class Campylobacteria; order Campylobacterales; family Hydrogenimonadaceae; genus Hydrogenimonas. The sequence continues at coordinate 19,304 of JAADEJ010000084.1, read as the reverse complement.
GTGCTGGTATCTGGGGCTTCTTCCATACTCTGCCGCAGGTGAACATCTATACCCATGGTACACAGTTTACGGCGGCCCACGGCCACCTGGCCTTCTTTGGCGCTTATGCGACCATTCTGATTGGGATGATGTATCTGGGCGTCCAGGGCGCATACGGTATTAAAAAGATGACCATGACCTTTAAAACCAAGATGTCGCTCTTTTTGATCATCTTCGGTGTGCTTGGCATGGCTGTAGCGCTGACCATTGCCGGATACGAGCAGGTGTTGGTTGAGCGGGCGGACCTTGGCGGCGGCTGGGACGCTTTCTTCATTGCCCAGGAGCTCCCCTGGTACGTACAGGCACAAGCCTGGCGGCTGGTGATGGGTATCGTGACGCTGGTGGGCTTTGTCTACCTGGCCTGGGATCTTCTGACCATCGGTCAGGAGGTTTCACAAAAAGAGAGCGAAAGCGTAGCGGCAGCTGCGTGAAAATGTTCTGAATCGTAGGAAAATGTCGATTTTTCTTACGGTTTATATTTACTATAAGAATTGAAGGAGTAAACTATGTGGGAAGCATGTACTGATGTCGCATGCGGCAACCTGTTCGCCTGGTTGAACCAGGGACCGTTAACGTTGACGATCTTCTTGCATACAGTGGTCGTTATACCGATGTTCTTCATCTACTTTCAGGAGAAAAAACGCCTGGAAGAGGGTGGAGAATAGGGCTGAAGGCGGGCGCGGCCCTGGTCGCGCCTCGGCAATAGGGGAGGAAACCTAAAATCAACCAATCCCATGAAGGAGAAAATATGAAGATTGCGAAGCTTCTGAGCATGGCGGCGGCAGCCTCCATGGTGACCGGATCGCTTTATGCCGGCACCTCGAATATGGATTTCGCCAAAGTTTATGAAAAAGAGTGTCAGGGATGTCACGGCCCGATTCACCAGGGTGGTGTCGGATCCGATCTTCGCCCCAAAGCGCTGAAGAAGAAAAATGCCCAGATGCTGGCGGAAACCATTCTTAACGGTCGCCCCGGTACAGCGATGCCTGAGTGGAAACATCTCTTCAGCAAAGACGATGCCGCCGGCATGGTCGAGTGGCTGATGAACTGGAAAAACACCGTAGAGCTTCGTTTGAGCCTGGATGAGGTCAAAAAAACCTGGAAGGTTCTGGCCGATCGCAAAGCATTGGCCAAAAAATATCCTCACGCGACCGATGTTGACAGCGTAATGGATATTGTTTTCGCTACCGAGCGTGACGCCTCTTTGGTTGACTTTATCGACGGTACAAACGGAAAGGTTCTCTCGCGCCACAAAGCGGGCTTTGCGGTTCACGTAACCGTCACCAACAAACGGATGCCCCGCTACGCCTACTCCATCAGCCGCTCCGGCCGTCTGACCATGTTTGACCTGGCGGCTCCCGGACAGCCTGCGCTTGCCAGCGTTCAGGTAGGACAGGAGTCTCGCGGTCTGGCTGTTTCCCCCGACGGTAAATATGTTATGGCCGGTAACTACAATCCCGGCGGTGCGGTCCTGTGTGATGCGTTGACGCTGGAGCCGCTCAAAGTTTATCAAACTGCCGGTGTGATTGATCCTGACGGCAACATTGTTTCCAGCCGTGTCGCTTCCATTGCCGATACGCCTTACGGCCCCTATTTCGCGTTTGCGCTCAAAGACGGCGGTCATGTTTACATTGTTGACTACTCCAAACCCGGATTCCCGATTGTCGGTGACATTCCGAACATCGGTAAAATCCTGCACGACGCGTTCCTGAACGAAGGCGTTGAAATCGGACGCTACTATATGATCGCCTCTCAGGGCAGTGATGTCATGGGTATTGTTGACTTCAAAACCAAAAAACTGGCGGCCAAAGTCTATACCGGTCCCGGCACCAAGCCCCACCCGGGTCAGGGAAGCTCCTGGTATAACGAAAAATATGGCCAACTCCATGCTACCAACAGCATGAACGTCGGTAACGTGGTCATTTGGGATAATAACTGGAAAGTGGTTGCCAACGTACCGACCGCGGGCGGCGGTCTGTTTGTCGGAACCAGCAAAGACACCCCCTACATCTGGTCTGACTGTGTTCTCGGTTCACCCGAAAACTACAATAAAGTCTACCTGATCAACAAAGAGACCCTTGAGACCGATCGCATCATCGAGGTTGGCAAGAAGAAAGGTCATCTGATTGATGCGCATACCGGTAAAATTCTGCAAACCTGGGATGCTACGCAGTATCAGACTGTCAAAGGCAAAGAGGTTGACTCCAAAATCTCCAAAGAGAAACTTGTCACCTATACTGCCAAAAAAGGTAAACGTGTCAAAAATCCGGTTCAACCCCGCCTGCTCCACGCAGAGCCTGCGAACCACGGCAAGTGGACCTTTATCTCTGAGTGGACAACCGGACGGATTGGTATCTATGATGCCAAAACCGGTAAGTTCATCAAATATATCTACAACCTGACGACGCCGACTTTCACCTACTCTGTTGAGCATCGTCAGCATATTCCGGGTGCGTAAGCAGCCGTTTTATGCCCCTCCCCTTCCGCGGGGAGGTTGTTTTTCCTCTTTAAATCTCTCTTTCAACAAGGTGTTTTGTTATGAAAGCGCTCATGTTACCGCTTCTCGTTGTCACTTCACTTTTCTCTGCAAAATATCTTACAAATAAATCCTGCAATGAATGTCACCCGGATATTTACGATGAATACCAGACCTCCTGGCATGCGAAAGGGTGGTTTAACGATACATTGCACAGAAAGGTGGCGCAGAAAATTCCCGTCTATGATTGTGGGCGTTGCCATATGCCTGCTGCCAGGAATCTTGCCGATATGGAAGCGGGAAAAACGACACCCAATCCGATTCATCAGGAACAAAAAGATGCGGTTTCCTGTTTTTACTGTCACCAGATTGCCTATGTCAAAAAATCGCACAAGTTTGATGAGATAACGCTCGCCAGACAGGCGGAAGGTTTCAAGCCTTCCCTATACGGCTCTTTGGAAAACCCGGATGACAGTGACAAGCACGCGTCGGTCAAAAGTCCCATCTATGACAAATATGCCTGCATGGGATGTCACTCACACAAACGTAACAGTGAAGGGGTACTTATTTTCAAAGCGATGGATGAGAAACAGGACAGCCGTTCGTGCATTAAATGTCATATGCCCTACATTGAGGGGCCGGTTGAAAAGATGAACAAGAAGTCGCGCAACCGTCACCGAAGCCACTATTTTGCCGGTATCCATGATGCGCAAATGCGGGAAAAAAGTGTTGATATTGTGCTAGAAAACCGTAATGGAGAGGTTGTTGTCACCCTGAAAAATAGAATGGATCATCCTCTTATTATTCAGCCCGCGCGGATGAAATACCTGCGCCTGAGGATTGTGCGTGATGGCAAAACTATTTGGCAGAATTACAAAAACGATCCAACAGAAGACAAACAAGGTGCTTTTTATGTAGAGTTTGAGGATGGTAACGGCAAACGGGTCGGCATCCCCTACTTTGCGAAAAAGAGGCAGTTTGAAAACAATATTCCCGCAAGGGGAGAAAAAACGTTGCGTTACAAGGTCCCTTCTTTGCATAAAAATGATAGAATGGTGGCCGAAATGTTCGTGATTCTTGCCAAGCCCTCCTGCGCGGCGGCGGCAGGCATAGATGAACGCGAGTTGATTGAGCCGTTACTGATGAAACGGGTTGAAACTGTAGTGAAGTGAGAGAGCTATGAAAAAGATATGGCTACTGATATTTGCGGGTGCCGTTTTATCGGCCTCTTCGGAAGGTGAAAAACTTTTTAAAACCTATTGCTGGGGATGTCATCATCAAACAGCCGAGGCTTTCGGCCCCTCGTTTCAGACCATAGCGAACCATCGGGACAAAGGCAGAATTATCGCGCAGATAGTGGATCCGGAGGGCACATATAAAATGTTGGGATACCGCCGCAACTCTATGCCGGCTTTTGATGACCTTAACGCCAGTCAACTTGAAGCGCTGGCCGACTACATACTTTCATTCAAGGATAAAAAATGACGTGGTGGAAACTGGTTACATTACTGGGTATCGTTGTGATAGCAACGGCCAAAGAGCCGGTAAAAGATCCCGCTTCGATCCTTCCCAAAACCAGAGATAAACTCTTTGTTGTGGAGCGTGAGAACTCTGCTCTGGCCGTGATTGAACACAATATGCTGACCAATGAGATTACAGGCATGCACAATTTCAACCATGCCGTGGTGAAGTTTAGGGAGCGTGACGGTTACGCCATTACCCGTGACGGTTATGTGATCAAATTTGATCCGGAGAAAGAGAAAAAGGTCAAAGAGTATAAGACCAGCAAAAGCGCCATCGGGTTTATTATCGGCGACAACTATGTGGCGGTGGCCAACTACGACAACAAAACCGTCGAGATACTCGATAGAGACCTCAATCCGCTTCAAACCATCAAAACCGGTAGTCGTAACGTGGGTATCAAAGAGTACGGTGACTACCTGGTCTTTGCCTGTATGGACAGCGACGAGTTGTGGGTGATGAAAGATATGACGCCCAAGGCCAAAACCCCCTCTTTCAAGCTGTATAAAAAGATCGAGAACGCCGGCGCCGTGCCTTTTGACGCGATGATCGATAAAAATCTCTATGTGGTGGGTTTTTTCAACGACAAAGCCGTCGGGGTGCTGAATCTTGATACCATGGCGTACCGCAAGGTGCCTTTGCAGATGGGCAAAAAAGAGCGCATTCTCAAGGTGCCCCATTTCGGTTTCTGGAGTATCAGCGGCGATTACTTCTTTATTCCGGCTGTGGGCAACAAAAAGGTTTTTGTCTTTGATCATGACTTCCATTTTGTCAAAGCGATTGATGTTCAGGGTAATCCGGTCTTTACGGCGCTCAGTCCGGACAGGAAATGGCTGGCGGTGACATTCAGCGGCAAAGATTTTCCCATTGTGCAGATTGTCGATGCCCATACCCTCAAAGTGGTCCGCGGGTTTATGTTCCCGGGTAAAATTCTTCATGTGCGCTGGTCGCCCAATGAACCGTATCTCTACTTTTCCGTCAACGACAAAGATATGGTGCAGGCTTACAAAGTTGATGATCCCGATCCCGAGAAGTGGTGGCTGAATCTGGAGTGGCAGGTGCCCCGGCCTTCCGGTATCTTTGTCTATACCCCCAAAACCGTTTCACCCCGGCCAAAAATCGGCACAATTCCTTCGGCATCGCAGACTAAAAACGTTACAAAAAAAACACCCGTAACGGTTCCTACCGATTTGAAAAGGCACTAAGTGTTTCGGCTCTCCAATCTCATCGCTTCCGTCACCGCCGGCAAGCCGGAGCGCTCGCTGGACGGCGCCATTGCCATCTGGAACTTCACCAACCGCTGCAACCTTGCCTGTCGGCACTGCTACAGCTACGCCGATCCGAACCAGGAGGATTTTCTTTCTACCGACTTTATTCTCGCCCAGATTCCCCGTCTTAAAGCCGGCGGCATCAAGTTTGTGATCTTCAGCGGCGGTGAGCCGCTCATTCGCAAGGATATTTTCCAAATCGCCGAGGCGATGCGAAACGAGGGAATCGTCACCTACCTCTCCACCAACGGGTTGTATATTACCCCCAAAAATGTGGACAGAATTATTGAGACTTTCAACTATATCGGTATCAGCATTGACGGCATTGAGGCGGTGCATGACGATTTCAGGGGATTGCCGGGGGCCTATCGCAAAAGCCTGGACGCCATTGCGCTCATTCAAAAACACGGGGGTAACGCGGGGATCCGCTTTACGCTAACCAAAGAGACCGAAGAGAGTTTTTACCCCATTTTCGATCTGGCCGAGCAGATAGGGGTTGATAAGATCTATATCTCCCACCTGGTCTACAGCGGTCGGGGGCTGGAGAACCTGAAAATCGACATCACCCCCGAGGCGCGCAGGGAGTATGTGAACTTCATGATTGACAAGGCGTTTGCCTACCATGAGGCGGGGCGGGGGATCGATATTGTCACCGGCAACATGGAGATGGACGCCGTTTTGTTTTTGCGCCGTTTCGCTGAGCGCTATCCCCAGCTCAAAGAGGAGATGGCCCGGCGGCTAAAAAACTGGGGCGGCAACAGCGCGGGCAGAAAGCTGGTGAACATTGACTGGATGGGACGCGTCAAACCCGACCCCTTTTTTCCCGAGTATATCGGCGACATGACCCAAAAACCCTTTGACGCGTTGTGGCTGGATGAGGAGAATAACCTGCTTAAAAGGCTCAGAGAACACCCCCGAAGACTCGGCGGCAAATGCGCGGATTGCGGCGTGGTCGATATCTGTAACGGCGGCAGTCGCAGCCGGGCCTGGGCGATGAGCGGTAATTTGTGGGCGGAAGACCCCTCCTGCTATCTCACGGAAGATGAGAGAGCGGGAGTGGATAATTGAGAATGGCTATAAACTGTAAAGGTAAAAAATGGGTAAAGTCTATCTGACAGGGGCCGGGCCGGGTGATATTGACCTGTTGACGGTCAAAGCGTTAAGAGTTGTAAGGGAGGCGGACGTGATTATCTATGACCGCCTGGCCAACCCCGATATTCTCAAAGAGGCCAAGGCGGGGTGTGAGTTTGTCTATGTGGGCAAAGAGGACGGCCGTCATACCCTGCCGCAGGAGCAGATCAACGAAGTTATCTACCAAAACGCTCTCAAGCATGACAGGGTAGTGCGTCTTAAAGGCGGTGATCCGCTGGTATTTGGACGGGGCGGCGAGGAGGCCAAGTATCTCAAAGAGCGTGGCGTGGCTTTTGAGTTCATTCCCGGCGTAACCTCGGCGATCTCCGTGCCCGCCTACGCCGGCATACCGGTAACGCACCGGGGAGTGGCGGTGTCGTTTAAAGTGGTCACCGGCCATGAGGCGCCCAACAAGGAGCATAGCCAGGTTGACTGGGAGAGTATGCGTGCCGATGAGACCATTGTCTTTTTGATGGGCCTGCATAATCTTAAAAACATTGCCGACAATCTCATACGTGTCGGCCGCGATCCCGCGACACCCGCGGCGGTAATCAGCCGGGGAACCACGCCCGACCAGCGGACGGTTACGGGGACGCTGGAGACGATCTACGAAAAGGTCAAAGCCGCCCAACTTCCTACCCCCGCCCTGATCGTGGTAGGCCGGGTGGTCGAGCTCAAGCCCCACCTGGAGTGGATCGCGGAGAGGGGCTGAGATGGCCGGACGTCGCGTCGCCGTTGTAACGGGCGCGTCGTCCGGCATGGGGCGTGCCGCCGCCGTGCACCTGGCCGCCGAAGGGTACAGGGTCTTTGCCGCTACCCGTTTCCCCGACAGACTTGCCGATGTCGCTTCCAAAAACCTGACGCCCCTTTTGATCGATTTACGTGACGATGCCGACGTACGCGCGGCGTTGGAGAGTATAGAACGGCTGGATTTGCTGGTCAACAACGCCGGATACGGCCTGGTGGGTGCCGTGGAGTATGTGGATGAGACGCTGATGCGCGAGCAGTTTGAGGTGAACGTTTTCGGACTGTTGCGCGTGACCCGCGCGGCGATTCCGAAGATGCGCGAAAATGGCGGGGTCATCGTGAATATCAGCTCCTTTTTGGGAAAGATCGGCTTGCCTCTGCTGACTTTTTACAACGCGACCAAATATGCCGTGGAAGGGATTACCGACTCGTTGCGGTATGAGCTTTCACCGTTTCATATCCGTGTCCATTCGATTCTGCCCGGTTTTTTTGATACGGAGTTTGCGCGTAGCAACCTGGTCAAAGAGCCGCGGACGTTTGAATCCGACAGCCCCTATGCTGTTTTGGCTTCCACCCTGGCCCCCCGGATCGTGGAGGAGATCAACGGCGGGAATGACCCGGAGGAAGTGGCCCGCCTGATAGCCTGGATTGACCAAAACCCCGACGCCCCGGCCCGTATGACGGCGGGTGAGAAAGCCAAAAAGTTCATTCCCATGCGCCGGGAGCTCAGCGATGAGGATTTTGAGCGACGGGTTCGGGAATATTACGGGTTTGCATAGTGGAGAGCCTCTTTTTCAATGCCGGCGAGGGGCGGTTTCGGCGGCAGGTGACACAGCGTCGGGGCACCCGGGCGGAGCGGGTGGACATTTCCAACGGTCTGCTCTTTTTCGATCTGCGTACGGACGGCGGGTGGTCTTACCGGGTACATAATCGGGACAGGTTCATTCTGCTGGTTTTGCCCTTTTCGGGTGATTGCCGCTTTACAACCGCGACGGCACGGCTGAAGGGGCATGAGGGGGATAGCCTTGTCTATGCGGCGGGCCCCGCGGAGATTGAGCTGGAAGTGATGCCAGACAGCCACATTTTCGCCGTGGCCGTGGCCGATTTTTATCTTAAGCGTTACCTCGGTTTTCGCGCCGAGGATCCCATCGACCACCTCTATGGCGCAGTGTCGCTTTTGCGGGGGCTCAGGGAGGTGGACCGGGCGCCGCTTGACGCGTTGTCGTACTACTATGTGAAACAGATTCTCCAAAAGAGCGCCCGGGCGCGTCCCATGGCCGCCATGCGCCTGGAATATGCCGTCATGGCGCTTCTTTTGCACCGTTTCGGGCTGATGGAGCTGGTGGATGAGCGAATCGACGCCGAATCGTTGAGGGTAGCCCGTTGCGTGCGGGAGCGTCTGGCGCTTTCTTACGCGAACCCGCCCACCATTGCGGAACTGGCCAAAGCGTGCGCCACGAACACCACCCGAATCAAAAGCGCTTTTAAACGGGTTTACGGCCAGACGGTCGGTGCCTATGTCAGAACTCTGCGTCTTCAGCAGGCCAACGAACTGTTACGGGAAGAGCGGATGAGTATCGGGGAGGTAGCCCGCCGGGTCGGCTTTTCGCACCAGGGCTATTTCAGCCGGCTCTTTTACGAAACATTCGGTATCCACCCCAAGGCGCTCAAAAAATTCGGATCGTGACAAAAAGAGTTCCGATTGTGCCAAAAAGAGACGGTTTTTTTCCCTCTTTTTTCATTATACTCCTTGTAAAAGGAGGTTTTCATGCGTATTCACCTGACCATTCTCCTCATCGCCCTGGCGGTACTGAGTCTCTATTTCAACGGCTTTTTTATACCGGCTCCCACCCCAAGAACGTCGGAACTCTCCGCCGCATCACTGCGTAAAACGGCGCTGGAAGCAGGCTTTAGGCCCATTCCGAAAAGCTGGGACGCGGCCCGAAAACTTGTCGACAACCCGGCCAATCCGTTAAACGCCCAAAAGACGGCGTTGGGAAAACGGCTCTATTTTGACCCGCTGCTTTCCAAAGACCGCACTCTCAGTTGCGCCTCGTGCCATATTCTGGAAGAGGGTGGTGACGACAACCGCCCCACCGCCGTCGGCTACCACGGTCTGAGTAATCCCAAACACCTGAACTCTCCTACCGTGCTCAACGCCGCGTTGGCCAAACGGCAGTTCTGGGATGGCCGAAGTCCCGATGTGGAGGATCAGGCCAAAGGGCCGTTGCAGGCGCCTTTTGAGATGGCCATGACACCGGAAGAGGTGGTGGCGCGTCTTCGGGCCGACCCTTTCTACGTGGCGGCTTTTGCCGAGGTTTTCCCCAAGGAGGGGATCACGTTTGATACCGTCACCAAAGCCATCGGCGCCTATGAGCGGACATTGCTGACTCGCGGGGCGTTTGATCATTTTCTGGAAGGCGATGACGGGGCGCTTGAGGGCAGGGCGTTGGCGGGGTTGAACCTCTTTTTGCGCATCGGATGCAAAGGGTGCCATAACGGCGTAAGCGTCGGCGGGCAGAGCTTGCAGCGTTTTCCTTTGCGCCCCTATAACGGTCTGCTGGCCCCCGTGTCGCGCTGGATTGACGGGAAGCGCTATTTCGCGGGATTTCATTGGCAAAAACCCAAAGATACCCCCTATCCGTTTGATGATCTGGGCGGTTTTCACGGCAGAGGGGGGATGTTTTTGTTTCGGGTTCCCGTTTTGCGGAATGTCACCCGTACCGCCCCCTATTTCCACAACGGCGCGGTCGAGAAGCTCGAAGAGGCGGTGCGTATCATGGCCCGCCATCAACTGGGCCTGACGCTTGAGAAAGAGCAGATCGGGCAGATCACGGCTTTTTTAAAAAGTCTCGAAGGCGATCCGGTCGGTTACGAGGTGCGGTAGATGCGGCTATGGACGGCGCTGTTTTTGGTATCGCTCTGCCTGGCGGAGCCGGTGCGGTGGCAGGGGAAGTTTGATCGGGCGTTGGCGCTTAGCCGACAAAGCGGCAAACCGATGGCGGTTTTGGTGATTGAAAGAGGGTGCGAGGCGTGCAAAAAGGTCATCGCGGATATCAACGCCGATGAGACCCTTTCACGCTGTATTAACACCCGCACCGTGCCGGTAGTGGTGATTAAAGAGTATGAAGACTACCCCGTCGAACTGCTCTATACCCTGGTATATCCCACGCTTTTTCTGCTGACGCCCGATGAGCGCTTTTTGGCCGATCCTCTCAAAGGGCCGGTGGACTCAGCGCGACTGCGACGGCTGTTGGAAGAAAAACTTCCTGACAAAGGTGCGTTGGGTGGGGGTGAGCGCGAGGGTGCTGACCGAGCCGTTGTCGTCGGTGAGGGTCAAGGTGCTTCCTTGTAGTTTGAGGTGCTTTTCTCCCCACCCCTTGAGGTAGTGGTCGTAGGCCAGGAAGACCTTGGCGTTGTCGAGTTTAAGCTTTTCGCCGGTGCGTCTGTCTATCAGGTCGAGGCCGCCGAGGGTCTTGGTGAAGGTGTAGGGAAAGTGTGGCTCAATGAAAGCCATGACGGCGGGGTCTTTCTTTTCGGGCAGGTTGGCCAAAAAGGCGGAGATGGCCAAAAAAGCGAAAACGGCCATTAAAACGAAGACGAGTTTTTTGGAAAACATCATAGTTCCTTGCCGAAAAGTTTTTCAATGTAGGCTTTGGCTTTGCTATCAAGCAGACGCATTCGCTCCTTGCCTTTGGGCAAAGAGGCTCTAAGCGCCTTCATCTCCTCCAAAAAGTCGGCGATAGAGTCGGGAATGGCGCGCTCCATGGCCCGGCGCAGGTACTTGGCCACCGAGGGAGAAACCCCGGAGGTGGAAAAAGCGACGGTCAGGTCCCCTTTGCGGGTGTAGGAGGGGAAGATAAAGTCGCAATAATCGACCGAATCGACGCTGTTGCAAAGAATGTGACGGCTCTGACAGCTTTCGTAGATCTCTTTTTGCAGTCGCAGGTCATCGACCGCCACGATGACCATGAAGACCCCCTCCAGGTCTGAAGGCTCATAGGGACGGTGGTGAAAAGTGAGCTGACGGGCGTTGATCATCTTTTGTACGTCGTTGCAGATCTGGGGGGCCACGACGGTGATGTCGGAGGTGAAATCGAGCAGTTTTTCGAGCTTCTCTCCCGCGATATACCCGCCCCCAACCAACAGTACCTTACGGTTGTCAAGTTTCAAAAACGCCGGAAAATAGGCCAAGCCGACTCCTCTTTTGGACTAAAACCGATCTTATCACAAGGCGCTTGAAAGGTGCTTGATGGATATCAAAACCGGGTCGCTGTGATATAATGAAACCATGGAAACGGTGAATAAAGAGGCGCTTTTGGCGTACCTGCGGGCGATCAAAGATGAGCTTGAAAAGGACGGTATCGCGCGTATCGGGCTGTTTGGCAGTATGGCAAAGGGCGAGGCCGACGGATGGAGCGATATTGATATTGTCATCCAAACCACACCAGAGTTTGTGCGCCGTTTCGGGGGGATACGCGGGTTTTTGTATTTAGAGGATTTGCGGCAACGGCTTGCGCGCCGATTTGGCCGACCGGTGGATTTGTGTGATGAGACGGGACTGAAGGATCGCCGGGTTTTAAGGGGAGCGGTTTATGTATGAGGCGTTAGAGCTTATCGGGAAAAAGATCGCGCTGATTGAGGAGATTGTCAACCAGTACGGCGGTGTCACGTTGGCGTTGGAAGATGAAAAACTTGCCCGACCGGCTCTATTGATGCATCTTGTCGCTATCGCCGAACAGTTTGGCCGCCTGCAAAACGCCATGGCGTTTGAGATTCTTGCGCGGTTTGAAAAAGAGGATATTCGCGGCGCTTTTGCCGTGAGGAATTTTATTGCCCACGATTACGAAGGGGTCAATATCGCGCTGATTGAGGGGGTGATACGGGAGTATCTACCCCGTATCAAAAAGGTGGTTAAAACCGTTTTGGACGATGCGGCCGACGCGCAGTAGGTGTCGGCGTTTTCTACCCGGCGTCAGCTTTCCGCCCGGCACATAAACCGGTAGTCGCAAAAGCGGCACGCCTGGGGGTTGTCGGTTCGGCGGGCGGTGAAATCAAGCCCTTGCAATATCTCCGTCAGCCGTTTGTCGGGCGCTGTAACGCTTTTGTCCTCGATCTTGCCGGTTTTTAAGTAGTAAAAGAGCGGTGTTTTTTGAAAGATCACCTGGTAAAAGAGCGCCTGAATCTCGTCGGCCGTTTTGGGTTGGCCGGTTTTGTAATCAATCACCGCCTCATCGTCCATCCGGTCGTAGCGTGCCAGCAGGGTAAAGCCCGCCAGTTGGCGGCTTTGCTCAAACCGCTCCACTTTATAGGGGTTTTGGAGGCGGGGAAAGTCTTTTTTGCAAAACCACGCGATCTTGTCGGCCCAACGGCTTAGAATCAGGTAGCGGCGCGCGGGGTCGTTCTCTTTTAAAAGCGCCTCCATCACTGCCCGGTAGTAGGCGTCGGGGTCTTCAAAACGGGGGCGGGGGGCCAGCACGCTCTCAATGGCCTCGTGAAAATGGGTGCCGAAGTTGTAATTGTCTTCTTCTATCTCGTTTTTGAGTTTTAAGACATAGCGAAAATAGTAGCGCAAAGAGCACTCCAGCAGGGTGGCCAGGGTGTTGGGGTAGAGGGTGTCGGGCCGTGGGATGGGGCGGTTTTCGTAATCGTAGGGGTCGGGATCGGGGGCAAAAGAGAAAAGGAGCTTTTCGTAGCGCGCCTGTACCGCCTCGCCCTCGTTGAGTCCCAGCTCATACAAAAAGCGGCTGGGGCCCTGCTCCTCGTTTTGCACGTAGGCGATGCGTACCTCTTTGGCGCGGCGCAGAATCTGGGCGTAGTAGTGCTTTTGGAGCGCCTCTTTCTCTTTTCTGGTCGGCAGGCCCGCCTTTTGGCGCACGGCACTGCTTAAAAAGAAGTCGGCCTCATCCACGTTGGGCACCGTCCCTTCGTTAAAATCGAGTATCACCACCCCGTCAAAGGTCGCCTCCCGGCTCTCCAGCACGCCCATGACCGTCACGCGCCCGCCGTCGGTGTCGTCAAAGCGAAGAGGCGCCAGCCGCTGTAGCACGAAGTGAAGCAGGCGGTCGCGTTCATTCGGCAGGTAGGGGCGGAGCCGTTCGATTTTATGCAGTTGCTCATCAATCAGCGCCAGCTCCCTCTCGGTGGCCTCCTCTTTTATAAAGGTGAGCAGATCGCGCGTCTGGAAATCTGCCAGTTTGTCGGCGATCTTCTGGTAGGCCGACGGGTCGTTGTCGCTCAGGTAGGCGTGCAGGGCCTTGAGGGTGAGATAGAGGGGGCTTTGGGTAAAGGGTTCGCCCATGGCGAAGTTGAGGTTGCCCGTTTCATCAAAAAGGCGCAGGTACTCGGCCATGCTCTCGTCGGGCAGAATAATCGCCATGCGCTCAGGGCTCAGGCCCTTTTGCTCAAAGTCCATAAGCGAGGCCAGGGCGTAGTGCACCTGCCAGATTCGCTGTTCAAAGTGGGCCGTTTCCACGTGGGCGACGGGGGGCAGGGGAGTGTGCCGTAGCACGCTTTGGGCCTTGAAGTCATAGGTGTAGCACCCGGGCGCCGGTGCCTTCTCAAACATCTTGGCGATCAACGGTTGGTTGAAGGGGGTGACGGCAAAGCGCAGGATCACGTTTTGGGGCATACGCGACAAGACGGCCCGCTCAAAACGGCTCAGGTAGCCCGAAACCTCCAGCTCTATCGCCTCGAAAGCCTCAAGAAAGGGGGTGTTGATCTCCCACGCCTCATCCGCCGGCTCATCATAAAAGCCGTCCGCCTCCAAAAGGGTTCGGTAGCGTTGCCGAAGGGCTTGCAGGATTTGCAGGTGCTCCCCGTATTCGGCGTAGGTGTCGGCCAGGCTGACGTTTTCAATAGCCACCGCCTCCTTGGCCAGTTCCCCCCAGAGTTTAAAGAGCGTGTCGGCGTTTTTGAAAAAGCGCAGGAAGTCACGGCTAAGCCCCAGTACCGTAAAGTCCGTTGTCTCCATGGCCCGGTAGAGGTAGCTTTTGCGCAGGTCGTGGTCGATGCGCCGTTTGCCCGGTACCACGACGGCTTTGGTGAAAAACTCGCCGATGCTCATGTAGGTGTCGCTCATGCCCTGGGGGAGGTGTTGGGAGACCTCCCTGATCCGGCGGCCGGTGCTTAGGACGATCAGCTTCATTCTACCTCCTTGAGCGTCAGGGTATCCAGATAGAAAAGATACCCCCGGGCCGGTTTGCCTTTAATGGCTTTCATGGCCGTTTGGTAAAAGCGCACCTGCTCGATGTAGGGGCGCTCATCCTCGGGTTTGGCCGACTTGTAATCAATAATGATCACCTCGTTTTCTCTCTCGATCAGCAGGTCGATCACCCCGTGGCGCTTTTCGCCCCGGGCGTCGGTAAAGACAAAGGGGACTTCGCGAAAAACCTGCCCTTTCAAAAGCGCCCGGTACGGCGGGTGGTCGTTGGCCCTTTCATAAAGCGCCCTTGCCTTTTCGTAGTCGCAGTAGGCGCCGTAGCGGTTGAGGGCATAATCGTTGCCTCCCGTTTCAAAAAGGGCGTGGGCGGCAAGTCCCAGGTAGATCGCCTCGTAGTCGTTGGGCGAGTAGGCGCTCTCTTTGCGGTAGTTTTGTTTGCCAAAAGAGCGGAGCCGGGTTTGCGGGGGCTTGGGGGCCGGCTTGGGACGGGGGCGGCGGTTGGGGGAGAGCGTGCCGCGCCTCATGGGGCCGATACCCTTTGCCTCCAGGGCCACGAAGGCGCTTTTTTTCTCGTTTTTGAGCACAAACAGGGAGCGTTTGGCGCGGGTGTAGGCCACATACTCGCGGTTGCGGGCATCCTGGTAGATCAGCGCCCGCTCTTTTTGCAAGGTGGTTTTAAACGTCGGATCCGCCAGCTCCAGGCGGGGGAGCTTGACGCGAATCTCTTTGAGCGTCAGCCCTTCGTAGTCGAAGATGAGGTTGTCGGGGGTGTCATCCAGGGGGGCGTCCAGCACGATCACATGGTCAAACTCCAGCCCCTTGGCCTTGTGGACGGTCATGATGTTGAGCCCCTCAACGCTTTTGGGCGGCAGTTCCTCTTCGTAGTTTTCAATTTCGTGGACAAAATCGGCCAGGTCGTCGTATGTCATGGCGTGTTCCAGCAGGCGCAACGTCGCCTCGTCCCAGAGCCGGTAGCGCGTGAGCACCTCTTTGATCAGCCGTGCCGGACGGCCGTGGGGCGAAAGGTCGACGGCGCTATCGAGCGGTTGGCCGACAAAGGTGAGAAAATCGGCTTTAAAAAGGGCCGCCTTTTCGCCGTGATAGAGGTATTTGAGCAGGTGGATCACCGCCCGCGCCTTGGGTTGGCGGATCACCTGACGGCGGGTGGTGGTGACCGCCGTAAGCCCAAGGTTTTGGTGAACAAAGTCGGCCAGCTCCAGGATGGTCTGGTTGCGGAAGGTCAGGATGGCGATGTCGCTTGGGTCGGCCCCGGCGTCAAGGAGCGTGCGCAAGGATCCAAGCAGGTTTTCTTGCCAGTCGTGCCGGGGGACGCTCCCGGCGTGTTTGAGAAAGGGGTTGAGGCAAACCTCCACGTAGCCGCCGGTGTCGGCGTTGGGTTTTTCGTCAAGATCGAAAAGCCTGTTGACAAAATGGACGATTTCAGGAAGCGAACGGTAGTTGACACGCAGGCTGTTTTGCGCCATGCCAAAGGGTTTGAGGGATTGGTAGACTTCGTCAAAGAGCCGGCTGTGACCGCCCCGAAAGCGGTAGATGGCCTGTTTGGTGTCGCCCACGTAGAAAAAGGAGCGAAAGTCGTCCCGGCGGGAGGCGATCTCTTCGACAAGCGGCTCAAAGATGCGCCACTGGGTGATGGAGGTGTCCTGAAACTCGTCAATGAGAATGTGGCGGATGCGGGTATCGAGGCGAAAATAGAGAAACTCCCGCTCAATGCCTCCCTCTTCCTGTAAAAGGCGATAGACCAGATGTTCTATATCTTTGAAATCGAGACGGTTGCGGGTTTGGTGCAGTCGCGCTTTGACGTCTCGGTAGGTTTCGTAAAAGTCACGCACGGAGGCGCGGATATAGCGCTCTTTGCGTCGCAGGTGGGCCCCGGCGGCCTCTATAAGCTCAAAAAAGAGCCTCTCCAACGTGTCGCTTTTGCATTTGTTAAAAAGAGAGCGGGGATAAAAGAGCGTCCCTTTTTCAAGGGCGTTTTCGATGACCTTGGAGGCCAGGAAGGCTTCGGGCTCTTTTTGGACAAGCTCCTTGGCTTTGGCACTGCACGTTTGTAAAAGCGGGAGAATCTGCGCCTGGAGTTTGCGGTAGCGGGCCAGGGGGTAGGGGCCGTCGGGGTAGGGGGACGGCGGGGGGAGCTCTTTGTCTTTTTCGTAAAGCAGTTCAAAAGCTAAGGCCGGGTCGGCGTAGAGTCTGCCAAAAGCCACCAGCTCCTCAAAGCGTTTGGGATCCAGTCGGGCCAAAAAGCGCTCCCAGACCTCCTGCGTGTCGTCGGGGCCTACCTCAAAGTCGGGATCAACCCCGGCGTAGTGGCCGAAGCGCCGGGCGATCTTTTGCAAAAAGGCGTCGATGGTCATGATGTAGAGGTCGCTTTTGAGCACTCTTTTAAGAAGGTCGCCCCGTTTTTGCAGGAGTGTGTCGGTCGAAAGCCCGCTTGTTTGGGCAAGGGCTTTAAGAAAGTCGGGTTCATGCTCAAGACGGCGCAGGTAGTGCACAATACGTTCACGCATCTCGTTGGCCGATTTGTTGGTGAAGGTGACGGTCAAAATCTCGGCGGGACGGGCTCCTTTGTACAAAAGCGCCAGGTAGCGGACCGCCAACGAGAAGGTTTTGCCGCTCCCGGCGCTGGCTTTGAGAGAGAGCAGGCGCTCCATGATCCCCCTTTTTTTTCCATGATTGTAGCAAAACGGCGGGGTGTTTGCTGACGGGTATCAAGGAAAGGGTAAAGGCAAACAGCCTATAATGGTGACGACAATTTATATGACCGGGACGGATATGGAAAAAGAGTTTCTTACCCTCATTCAAAAGCGTTTTCCCGTTGCCCAACGCCCCTTCGCCGAGCTGGCTAAGACGCTGGGCGGCAGTGAAGAGGAACTGCTTGCGCTCTACAAGCGGCTCAAAGATGAAAAAGTGATCCGCCAGACCTCGGCGATTTTCGATACCAAGTCGCTGGGGTACAAAAGTTCGCTGGTGGCGTTTAAAACGGACGACATCGAGCGGGCCGCCGAGATTATCAACGCCCATCCGGGGGTAAGCCACAACTACGAGCGCGACCACGACTTCAACCTCTGGTTTACCCTGGCCGTGGCGCCCGATTCCAGGCTGGGGTTGGAAAAGACGGTAGAAAAACTGGCGGAAATGTCTGGGACGAAAGAGTATGTGATCTTGCCGACCAAAAAGATGTTCAAAATCTCCGTGCAACTGGATGTCAAGGGGGATCGGGCCAAAAAGGAGCGGCTCAAACGGGCCAAAAAAGAGCCCATGACGCTGGAGCCGATCCATTATGAGATGATCAAGGGGCTCCAGGAGGATATTCTTCCCGTCGCCGAGCCCTTTACCCCGCTGGCCGAGCGGTTGGGGGTGAGCGTGCAGGCGTTGGCCGAAGCGGCCGAACGGATGCAAAAAGCGGGCATCATGCGGCGCTTTGCCGCCATTTTGTACCATCGAAAGGCCGGTTTCAAGGCCAACGCCATGGTGGTATGGAAGGTACCCGAGGAGCGGGCCGAGGCGATTGGCGAGACGGTGGCGGCCTACAGCGCCGTCAGCCACTGCTACCTGCGGCCTGTCTACCCGCAGTGGCCTTACCCGCTCTTTTCCATGGTACACGGCAGGAGCAAAGAGGAGGTTGAAAGCGTCGTGGCGGAGATGGCTGAGGAGATCGGGGTCAAAGAGTACGCCTATCTCTACTCCACCAGGGAGTTCAAAAAGGTGCGCATCCGCTACTTCTCTGACGAGTTCGCGGAGTGGGAGGCGCACCACGCCTAAGAAGGGGGCACGGGGTGTTCAAGCAGTATAAAGAGGCGATTGAGAGCTCCAACATTGTCTCCAAGACCGATATTAATGGCATCATCACCTTTGTCAACGACGAGTTTTGCAAAATCTCCGGCTACAGCCGGGATGAGCTGATCGGCCAAAACCACAACATCGTCCGCCACCCGGATGTGCCCAAGTCCAACTTTAAAAAGCTCTGGGAGACGATTCTGGCCAAAAAGACCTTCAAATCGACGGTCAAGAATCTGGCCAAGGACGGCAGAACTTTCTATGTCAATACCACCATCATCCCCATTCTGGACAAGGAGGGGGAGATTGAGGAGTTTATCGCCATCCGCTACGACGTGACCAAGGAGGTGGAGCTAAAGATCGCGCTGGAGAACAAGGAGCGCGAGCTCGAACAGCTCAACCGCACGCTGGAGGAGCGGGTGCGGCTTCAGACCAGAAAGCTCTATGAGCTTAACCGTCACCTTGAGGAGCGGGTACGCGAGGAGGTGGCCAAAAACGAGCAGAAGCAGAAGATGCTCTTTATGCAGTCGCGTATGGCGATGATGGGGCAGATGATGGCCAACATCGCCCACCAGTGGCGCCAACCCCTGACCGAGCTGGCCCTTTCGCTCTTTAACCTCAAAAAGGCGGCGCTAAGAGGGGAACACGGGCAGGTGGAGCAGGTTTACGGCGAGGCCAAGGGGATGATTCAGAATATGTCCCAGACTATCGAGGATTTTATCAACTTCTTCAAACCCGACAAACCCAAAACCCTCTTTACGCTCAACGAGAGTGTGGAAGAGGCGTTGCAGATTATGCGAAAGAGCCTGGAGAACGCCCGGATTACCCTTCATCTGGAGATTGATCCGGATGTGAAGGTGCGGGGGGTCAACAACGAGCTAAGCCAGGTGCTGATCAACCTTTTGCAAAACGCCAAGGACGCGTTCAGGGCCAGGGAGAGTCGGGAGCGTGAGCTTTGCGTGCGTGTGCGTAAAGAGGGGGAGTGGGCCGTGGTGGAGGTGGAGGATACGGCCGGCGGGATCGAGGAGGGGGTGATGGAGCGGGTGTTTGAGCCCTACTTCACCACCAAACACGCCGCCAAGGGAACGGGATTGGGACTCTTTATGTCCCGAATGATTATCGAAAAGAGTTTCGGCGGGGCCATCGAGGTTGTCAACGCCTCCCG
>JAADEJ010000007.1 GCA_013153475.1 Campylobacterota bacterium | reverse complement strand
CTCGGCCACCATGACCGAAAAACCGACAAACGCGATAGTAATAAGATAGACCAGCACAAAAGCGCCGCCGCCGTACATACCGGTCATGTAGGGGAATTTCCAGATGTTGCCAAGCCCGACGGCGGATCCCGCCGCCGCCATGATAAAGCCGATTCTACTGAATTGCTGTACTTTCATCCCTTGCCTTTTTGCCGTAAAAATGGCAATATTATACCACTTTGTTGACAACCGGGTGCAATTAGACTATAATTTCACTCCACTTTTCAAGCGGGGTGTAGCGCAGCCTGGTTAGCGCACCTGGTTTGGGACCAGGGGGTCGAAGGTTCAAATCCTTTCACCCCGACCACTTCGTGCTGTTGACGGTGGGTGTAGCTCAGTCGGTTAGAGCGCCAGATTGTGGCTCTGGAGGTCGCCGGTTCGATTCCGGTCATCCACCCCATTCACACGCCAGGCTACTCGACATCCCAATCAATGTTCCTTCTCAGTGGCGCCCGTAGCTCAATTGGATAGAGCGACGGACTTCGGATCCGTAGGCTGGGGGTTCGACTCCTCCCGGGCGCGCCACTTATGCGTTGCGCCTATAGCTCAGCTGGATAGAGCAACGGCCTTCTAAGCCGTAGGTCTCAGGTTCGAATCCTGATGGGCGTACCACCTTTTTTGTGCGGACGTGGTGGAATTGGTAGACACGCCAGACTTAGGATCTGGTGCCGCAAGGTGTGGAGGTTCAAGTCCTCTCGTCCGCACCATCCCGCAACCCCCGTAAAATCGAGATTCCTCTAAATCCTAACTTCAATGTGTGCAGTCATTGTGCACTTTTTTGTCTTGATCGGTGAAGTAAAGATGGCTTTTTGGTGGAGTCTGTTGCTCCCCAAAGGGAGCAGTGAGAGAAGAGGTTATTGGTTTTGTTGCTGTTGTTGGGCTTCGATCTCTTTGCGAACCTGATCCATATCCAGGGCTTTAACCTGGTTGATAAGGTCTTTGAGCCCCTCTTCAGGCAACATGCCGGGCTGCTGGAAAAGAACGATGCCTTCTCGAATCACCATGACGGTGGGAATGGACTGAATCTGAAAATAGGCGGCGATCTCCTGCTCCTCTTCGGTGTTGATCTTGCCAAAAAGAATGTCGGGGTTTTCGCCGGCGACCTTTTCAAAAATGGGGCCAAACTGTCGGCAGGGGCCGCACCAGGGTGCCCAGAAGTCCAAAATCACAATCTCGGCTGACGCCACCTTGTCGTTGAAGTTTTCCGTGGTCAGGTTCTCAAGAGCCATAACGGGTATCCTTTCGTGTCAAATGAAACCTGATTGTGACATAAGCGAAGAAAAGTTTCAAGTCCTTTTAGCGAAAGAGGCAGTCTTTGAGATACCCGAAAGCTTCATGCAGGGCCAAATAGCCGGCTTCCAACCCCTCCAAAGAGGGGAGATAGTCTTGCCAGACATAACCAAACGGCCGGGTGTGGCGGTAGCCGACGGCCACGGGGTAGATAGAGGAAAAGCCCGCCTTTTCGAATAGACAAAGCGCCCGGCGCATATGGTAGGCGCTGGTGACCAGCGCGATAGGCCCGTCGCTGTGAGCGGGCAAAAGACGCCGGGTATAGCGGGCGTTTTCATAGGTGTCTTTGCTGGTGTTCTCTTCCAAAAGTCGGACGGTGGTGCTCTCTATGCCGAGTCGGCGCAGGGTCTTCAAAAAAGCGCGGGCTTCGCTTTGGCCGTAGTAGTCGGCGCCGGTGATCAGCAGGGGTGCATGACGGCGTTTGGCCAGATTGAACGCGAAGAGGTGGCGCCGAAGGGCCTGGTTTTTGAGCGGCAGGGGGGTGCCCCACCGGGTGCCGCCGCCCAGTGAGACCACCAGGGCGATCTTGGCGGGCGGGGGCGGGTAGCGGGGCTCAAAAAGGGCCAACATCTTTTCGGTCAGCGGCAAACAGGAGAAGAGGTAGATAAAAAGCGCCAGGCTCCAAAAGAGGCGGCGGGCTTTGAAAAAACCCAATAAAAAAGCCGCCGTGACAAAGAGCCCCGGCGGCAGAAAAAGTGCGGTAAAGAGTTTGGAGAGGGCAAAAATCAACGCAGTGTCACGCCCCGTTCGCCTTCCGTCAGCTCGCCTATTAGGTAGCCGTCGCTTTGGGCCAGAACCGTTTCGACATCTTCGGGCGCTACAACCAGCACCATACCTACCCCCATGTTGAAGGTGCGGTACATCTCCGCGGTGTCCACATATTTGCCGATCAGCTCAAAAACGGGCAGCGGGCGGATTTTGTCGGTCTCTATGACGGCGCGGGTGTTTTGGGGCAGGACGCGCGGCAGGTTCTCCACCAGTCCGCCGCCGGTGATATGGGCCAGGGCCCGGATGTAGGGTTTGAGCGCCTTGAAGGTTTTGACATAGATGCGCGTAGGCGTCAGGAGTGTCTCGATGAGCGGTTTGCCCTCAAAAGGGGTCTCATAGCCCATGCCGAGCTCTTCAAAAAGGAGCTTTCTGACCAGCGAGTAGCCGTTGGAGTGGATGCCCGAAGAGGGAAGTGCGATCAGCGCGTCCCCCGCCCTGACGCGCGAAAGCCGGTTCATCTCTTCTCTCTCGGCCAGGCCCACGGCAAAGCCGGCCAGGTCAAAGTCGTTTTCGGCGTACATACCGGGCATCTCCGCCGTCTCTCCGCCGATCAGCGCGCACTCGGCCTGCCGGCACCCTTCGGCGATCCCCTCAACCACCGCCTTGGCCTCTTCGACTTTCAATTTGCCGGTGGCGTAGTAGTCTAAAAAGAAGAGCGGGGTGCCGAAGTTGCAGATGAGGTCGTTGACGCACATGGCCACCAGGTCGATGCCCACGGTATCGAGTTTTTGACTCTCGATGGCCAGTTTGAGCTTGGTGCCTACCCCGTCGGTGGCGGCCAGCATCACCGGCTCTTTGTAGCCGCCGGGGAGGGCATAGGCGCCGGCAAACGAGCCGATGCCGCCGATGACGTTGGCGTCAAACGTAGATTTGACCGCCGGTTTGATCGCCTCGACAAAGGCGTTGCCGGCATCAATATCCACGCCGGCGGTTTTGTAGTCTATCTTAGCCATCGGAAGGCTCTTTTTTGTTCCAGTCGCAGGGGCCGAAGACCTTGTTGAAGAACCACAAAGAGGGGCAGAAGTTGGTAAATGCCCAAATCAGCAGCATAATCATAATAAACACCTGCAACCCCACGCCGATTTTCATGGAGAGCGCGTCACCCGCGGCGCCCTGGGCCATGAACATCAGCGCGATACCCAGCATGATGGCGGTCAGCATCCGTTGAATTCTCTCTGCGCACATCGTTCGCTCCTATTGGTGAAATTGGCGCAATTATATCACATTACGTGCTTTTGGATGGAGGCGATCTTCTGCCTCATCCGGTCGTTTTTACCTTTGCGAATATCCATTTTGATCGTGGTGTAGACCCGGTTGCAGTCGGGCTCCAGCACCGAGTAGGCCAGGTTGATGACAGCGGTGGCCGCCTCAACGCTTTCGCACTCGAAAATCGTGCCCATGGGAGTCAATTGGTAGTCAATGCCTTTTTCGTTGAATATCTTCATGATCCGGCTGACGTAGGCGCTGACGCTTTCGCCTTTGTCGGTCGGGAACATGGCAAACTCCACCAGTGCGCTCATGGCTTCTCCTTTAAAGATTTTGGAGTATTATATCGGTGATGAAACGAAGCGGCAAGGTACAATTTCTTTTCTGGCTCTTCTCTTTTGCCATCATGCTCTATATCTGGATTGTCTGGACGGTGGTGCAGACCTTTTTGCTGGTGGACGGCCCTTTGGAAGAGCTTCCCCAGGAGAAGGTAGCGCTCATTTTCGTGCTCTACGGTTTGTTGGCGCTTTGTACGCTGGCGGGGACGGTGATCTCCATCTTTATCGGCAACAAACGCTACTCCAACCGGTTCGGGGCGATGTTTATCATTATTTTTGTCAGCTTTCTTGCGGGCAAAAGCGTTTTTGGTTAAATACCCTTTAAAGGCAATGTGTTACAATCCCGCAAAACCGAATAACAACAGTAGAAAAAAAGGGGGCCGGCTATGTGGCTGACGCAGGGCGTGGTGGATCTGGTGAAGTACGAGATCAAAACAAAAGAGAAGATTTTTGAGTGTAACGGCGTGGAGGTTTTTTCGTCGGGCTATTTCGGGAAAATTCTGACGGCGGACGATCAGGCGCTTTATTGTGAGCATGACAGTTCGGCGCGCCACGAGACGTTGGCGCATACCGCCGTCTGTACCCATGCCGATCCCAAGCGGGTTCTGGTCATTGACGGCGGGGACGGGGCCGTGGCCCATGAACTGCTCAAACACCGGGATCTGGAGATTGTCGTCTGGGAGCGGGACGAGACCATGCTGGCGGCGGCCGAGGCGATGGGGCTGTATGAGACGGCGCTGAAAGATACGCGCGTTACCCTCCGCGTGGGCGATACGCTGGCGATGCTGGCCGAGGAGGAGACGGGGCGGTACGATATTGTTATTGTCAACCGGTTTGATACCGTTTACTATGATGAAAAAGCGCCGATAGCCCATGTTCATCGCATTTTGAGTGAAAAAGGTTTGACGGCGGTTGACGCGTCCGGTCAACTCTTTGACATGGCGGGTCACAAGGAGGCGTTGGCAGCGCTGGCGGAGAATTTTAAAATCGTGATGCCCTTCGCCTACCGCTCCATGGTGCGTCCGGGCGGGGAGCAGTGGTTGGCGATAGGCAGTAAGTTCTATCACCCCACCGCCGATGTCAATCTGCAACGCGCGGATCTGACCGACGGGTTTACGTGGTACAACAGCGACCTGCATGTCGGCCAGTTTGCCCTGCCCACCGCGGTGTTCGCGCAACTTAAAGATTACATCAAACGCTGATGGCTTTTCAACACGCGATTGCGCTGACCGGAGGCATTGCCACCGGAAAGTCCAGCGCCTGCAACCTTTTAAAGCTCTACGGTTTGCGTATTATTGACGCCGACAGTATCGCCCACCGGGCACTGGATGAGGCGGCGGCGGAAGTGGCGCGTCTTTTTGGCGAGGCATACCTAAAGCGGGATGGCGGGGTTGACCGCAAAAAGCTGGGTACGCTGGTTTTTGCCGATGAAGCGGCCCGTAAGGAACTGGAAGCGCTGCTGCACCCCAGGATTTTTGAGGCCATCGCCAAAGAGAGCGAAAAACATGACGCCCTGGGCGGCCCCTATATTGTCGACATTCCCCTTTTTTATGAGCGGGGCAACTATCCCATAGACAAAGTGGTGGTGGTCTACGCGCCCCGTGCCCTGCAAAAAGAGCGCCTGATGCGGCGGGAGGGATTGGATGAGTCGGCGGCCGAGGCTCGGTTGAACGCACAGATGGATATCGAAAAGAAACGGCAGATGGCCGACTGGGTCATCGATAACAGCGGCAACCTTAAACAATTGCAACGCGAAACGGAACGTATCTTCGAACGCATCACCAACTCAGGGTAATCAAACTAATAATCAATTTTAATATAAGCGCTCTTTAAGCTATGGTATAATTGCCCGATTTTTTCAAGAAGGGGCAAGGATGACGGTAGCCAAATACTCCGCCAACGGCAATGACTTCGTGATCTTTCACACATTGGCGCACAAAGATCGCGCGGAGCTGGCCCGTCGTCTGTGTCACCGTCAGGAAGGGGTGGGTGCGGATGGTCTGATTGTCCTTTTGCCCCATTCGACACTCGATTTTCAGTGGCAATTTTACAATGCCGATGGCAGCGAGGCCGCCATGTGCGGCAACGGGAGTCGTGCCGCCGCTCACTACGCCTATGCGAGCGGCCTGGCGTCGGCTTCCATGCGCTTTCTGACCGGTGCCGGGGAGATCGCGGCGGAAGTGGACGGCGATGTTGTCACCAGTCAGTTGACACCGCCGCTTCTTATTGACAATGCCATTGACGAGCGGGGAGAGCGCTGGTGGAAAATTGATACCGGCGTGCCCCATCTGGTGGCTTTGCGTCAAAGCGTGGCCGATTTCGATCTGGCCGAGGCCCGTCGTCTGCGTCAGGCGTATGACGCCAATGTCAACATCTGCGCCCTGGAGGGTGACACGTTGTACGTGCGCACCTATGAACGGGGCGTTGAGGATGAGACGCTGGCTTGCGGTACCGGCATGGCGGCCTGTTATTACCGTTTGAGTAAAGAGAGCGGCGACACCCGCCCCCGACGGGTCATTCCGACGGGTAAAGAGGCGGTGGAACTGGCCTGGCGTGATGAGGTATTGACGCTCAAAGGGGCGGTACGCAAAGTGTTCGACGCCTATATCGACAAGGGAGAGATTTCGTTTTGATGAGAAAGTGGTTTCTGTTTATATGCCTGGCGACGGCGCTGTTTGCAGCCGAAGCCGTCAAAAGTTTTCCGAAAAGCTATTATCAGATCAAGGATCAAAAGCGTCAGAAAGAGATGTTTGTCAAAACTCTCTACCCGCTCATTGTCAACGCGGAGGAGAAGATCAAAAGGGAGAGGGCCTTTGTCATTCGCTTTTTCGACAAGCTCTCTCGCGGGGAGATTGTCACACCGGGCGAACAAAACGCCCTGAAAGCGTTGGCGAAAAAATACAGAATCAAAAAGCTTTACGACAAAGAGGCCTATTTGACAAAAGTCGACACCATTCCCGTCTCGCTGGTACTGGCGCAGGCGGCGGTGGAGAGCAACTGGGGGCGAAGCCGTTTCGCCCGGGAAGCCAACAACCTTTTTGGGGAGTGGACCTGGGGTAAAAAAGGGTTGATTCCCAAAAACCGGGAAGAGGGAAAAACCCACAAAATCCGGATTTTCGACTCTTTGGAGGCTTCCATCGCCTCCTATATGCGCAATCTCAACCGCCACTGGGCCTACAAAGAGTTTCGGGCGGCCCGTTATGCGGCCAGAAAGAGCGGCAAACGGTTTGACGGGCTGGTGGCGGCCGGTTATCTGACCCGTTATTCGGAGTTGAAAGAGAAATATACCGCCATGCTCAAATCCACCATTGCCCGTAACGATTTCAATCTTTACGACACCCGTGAAATCAAAGCGCCCGCACCCGGCGGAGAGATGGCGTTTTTGTCGGAGCCTCTGACCAACCGCCTGCTTAAAGACCCGCGGCTTTGATCGCCTCGGCCTGGTAGTGGGCTATGAGCGGGTCGATCACCTCATCCAGCAATCCCCCCTCCATAATTTCGTTTAACCGATAGAGCGTCAGGCCGATTCTATGGTCGGTGATGCGGTTTTGAGGGTAGTTGTAGGTGCGGATCCGCTCACTTCTGTCTCCTGAGCCGACCTGCGCTTTGCGGTCGGCGCTGGCGGCGGCGAGCTGCTCTTGCATCTGTTTTTCATAAAGCCTGGCTTTGAGGATTTTGAGGGCTTTTTCGCGGTTTTTGTGCTGGGATTTTTCATCCTGGATCGCCACCACCAGACCCGTGGGCATGTGGGTGATGCGCACCGCCGAGTCGGTGGTGTTGACCGACTGGCCGCCGCAGCCGCTGGAGCGGTAGACATCAATTTTCAAATCACCCGGGTTGATCTGCACATCCACGTCCTCCACTTCGGGCAAAACGGCCACCGTAACCGCGGAGGTGTGGATGCGCCCCTGACTCTCCGTGGCGGGAATCCGCTGGACCCGGTGGGTGCCCGCCTCGTATTTGAGGCGGCTGTAGACGCTGTCGCCTTTAATCAGCGCCACGATCTCCTTATAACCGCCCGCTTCACTCTCGCTGGAGCTTTCAATAGAGATTTTCCACCCCTTGTTTTCGGCGTAGCGTACGTAGGTGCGAAAAAGGTCGCCCACAAAGAGCGCCGCTTCGTCGCCGCCGGTTCCGGCCCTGATCTCAAGGTAGATGTTTTTGTCGTCGTTGGGGTCTTTGGGGATCATCAGCCGTTTGATCTCTTCGGCCATCGTTTCCACTTCGGGTTCGAGGGTCTTGAGCTCTTCGGCGGCCAGTTCGCCCAGTTCGGGATCGGAGAGAAGGCTTTTGTTCTCTTCAATCGCCTCCACGGCGTCGATATAGGCACGGGCTTTCTCTACCAAAGGGGTGAGCTCGGACTGCTCTTTTGACAGAGCTGTCATCTTTTTGATGTCGTCGGTGATCTCCGGGCTGCTTAGCAGGCGGTTGATCTCTTCGTAGCGGTCGATAAAGGGTTGCAATTTCTCTTTGAGCATCGTCAATGCTTTGTGGTGGGATGGTCTGTTGGAAGAAAGTGTGCCGGGTACGCCCCGGCGGGCGGAGGGTTAGGCGCTGAGCGCGTTGACTTTGGCCATCAGGCGGCTCACTTTGCGAGACGCCGTGTTCTTCTTGAGAATGCCTTTGTTGACATACTTGTGGAATTCGCGGTTGGCCACTTTGACCGCTTCGACGGCTTTCTCTTTGTCACCGGCTTCTACCGCGGCCAGTACCGCTTTGGTGATGTTTTTGATACGGGTTTTGTACCAGCGGTTGCGCTTGGTGCGCTTTTCGGTTTGCCGGATTCTCTTCAGTGCAGATTTGTGGTGTGCCATATGGTATAATCCTTGTACTTGGAAAATTTTGGGGAATCATAGCTTAAAGCTTATTAAAATTAAATTAAATGTAAGATTTCCGACAGAGTGTGAAGGAGACGGATTGAAACTATTTGGAACCGACGGGGTACGGGGGCTGGCAGGACGGAAACTGGACGCCTTTTTGGCCATGAAACTGGCGATGGCGGCGGGCATCTACTTTAGAAAAAGCGCCAAAACCAACAAAATCCTGGTGGGTAAGGATACCCGCCGAAGCGGCTATATGATCGAAAACGCCCTGGTCAGCGGGTTGACGGCGGTGGGGTACAACGTGATTCAGATCGGCCCCATGCCCACACCCGCGATCGCTTTTCTGACCGAGGATATGCGCTGTGACGCGGGGATTATGATCAGCGCCAGCCATAACCCTTTTGAAGACAACGGCATCAAATTTTTCGATGCCAAAGGGGATAAACTGGGCGAAGAGGCCGAAGAGGCCATCGAGAAGATCTACTTCGATGACGAAAAATTGATGGAGGCGCGTAAAACGGGCCGGGAGATCGGTTCTTCCAAGCGGATCGACGATGTGATCGGCCGTTATATCGTCCAGTTGAAAAACTCCTTCCCTACCGATCTGACCCTCAACGGTATCCGGGTGGTGCTCGATACCGCCAACGGCGCGGCCTACAAAGTGGCGCCGACCGTTTTCGAGGAGTTGGGGGCCGATGTGATTGTCATCAACAACAAGCCCAACGGCTACAATATCAACGACAACTGCGGCGCCATGCATCCGGAGACACTCAGCGAAACGGTACGGCAGTACCGGGCCGATATCGGGTTCGCTTTTGACGGTGACGCAGACCGTCTGGTGGTAGTGGATGAAACGGGACGGCAGGTTGACGGCGACAAGCTCATCGGCGCGTTGGCGCTCTATCTGAAAAAGAGCGACCGTCTCGTTAACGACTGTGTGGTGGCCACGGTGATGAGCAACCAGGGATTCGAGGATTTTCTCAGTCAAAACGGTATACGCCTTATCCGCTCCAACGTGGGCGACAAATATGTGCTGGAGGAGATGAAAAAGAACGGGTGCGTATTGGGCGGCGAGCAGAGCGGTCACGTGATTTTCGGTGATTACGCCAAGACCGGTGACGGATTGGTGACGGCTCTGCAGACCATCGCGTTGATTTTGCGTTCGGGCAAAAAAGCGAGTGAGGTGCTCGATCCGTTTGAACTCTATCCCCAGTTGCTCTGTAACCTGAAAGTGGGTGAGAAAAAGCCGCTGGAGAAGATCAAAGGGTTAAAAGAGTTGATCAAGGAGGTGGAGGGCGACGGTTTGCGTACGCTGATCCGATACAGCGGTACCGAAAACAAACTCCGCCTGCTCCTTGAGGGAAAAGATCAAAGAAAGATTCGCAAGCGGATGGAAGAGTTGGAAAACTTTTTCAAAAAGGCGTTGGCCTGAGACAGGGATGGTTGCCTTTTCTGGTTGCCGCGTCATTCGCTTTGGCGGCCGATCAGTGGGTCAAGAGCCTTTTTCTGGAAGGGTATACGTTAAAGAGCGAGTGCATCTCCTTGATTTTGACCTTCAACCGGGGGGTCGCCTTTTCCATGCTGGCCTTTTTGGGGCCGTGGCTCAAGTGGCTTCAGGCGCTTTTGCTGGCCGGTTTGACGTTCTACGTGGTCGCGGGCGGATATCTGCGCCGCTACGCCGTGCCGGCGGGCTTACTTCTTGGGGCCGGGTTTTCCAATCTGCTGGACCGTTTTCTGCACGGCGGGGTGGTGGACTATGTGGCGTGGCACTGCGGTTTTGAGTTTGCCGTTTTCAACCTGGCCGACGTGTTGATCGACCTGGCTGTGGCGTGGCTTTTGTGGGCAAGCTTTAAGAATAAATAAAAGAATATGCTGTATAATTCCGATCAGCAAAACAAGTGGTCGCGTAGCTCAGCTGGTAGAGCACTACCTTGACATGGTAGTGGTCACAGGTTCAAGTCCTGTCGTGGCCACCATCTTTTCTTCATGATGCCTCCTGTAAACCCCTGAAGATCGGATTTAAACTTTTTTTTATCATCATTTCCTGTATAATACGTTTACGTTTTGTTAACCAAACCCACACAAGGAACTGCTTGGAAGAGAAAGAGATCATTGCCTACCGCAAGGACGGGCAGATTATAGATACCCAGACGGCCGCCGAGATCGGCTGTGAGAACTGCGAACCCATCTACTTCGACAACTCCCCCGACGCTTTGGAAGTGATACGCCACTCTGCCGCCCACCTGATGGCCCAGGCCATTAAAGCGCTCTATCCCGATGCCAGGTTTTTTGTCGGCCCGGTGGTGGACGAGGGCTTTTATTATGACTTCAGGGTTTCCGAAAAGATCGGCGACGGCGATCTGAAAAAGATTGAGAAGAAGATGCAACAGATAGCCAAACAGAAGCTGGCTATTGAGCGCTACTGCATCTCCAAAGCCGAGGCGCGGGAGAAGTTTGCCGATGACGACCTCAAGCAGGCGGTGATGGATCGCATTGAGGATGAGCGTCTCTGCATCTATCGCCAGGGCGATTTTGAAGATCTTTGCCGCGGACCCCACCTGCCCAACACCAAGTGGCTCAAAAGCTTCAAGCTCACCCGTGTGGCGGGGGCGTATCTGGGCGGTGACAGCAGTGCGGAGATGTTAACCCGCATCTACGGCACCGCGTTTGCCGACAAAGAGAGTCTCAAAGCGTACCTTACGATGATCGAGGAGGCCAAAAAGCGCGATCACCGCAAGATCGGCACGGAGCTTGGGCTCTTTATGTTTGAGGATGAGGCGGGGGCGGGCCTGCCTTTCTGGATGCCCAAAGGGGCCCGCCTGAGAGGCCGGCTGGAGCAGATACTCTACAGAGCTCACCGCCGCCGCGGCTACCAGCCGGTGCGCGGTCCCGAGATTCTCAAGGCCGATATGTGGCGTACCAGCGGGCACTACGCCTGCTACGGCGAGAATATGTATCTGACCGAAATTGACGGCCAGGAGTACGGGCTTAAGCCCATGAACTGCATCGGCCACATCCTTATCTATAAAAAAGAGATCCACAGCTACCGGGAACTGCCGCTTAAATACTTTGAGTACGGCGTGGTGCACCGCCATGAGCAAAGCGGGGTGCTTCACGGTCTGCTGAGGGTGCGGGAGTTTACGCAGGATGACGCCCACATCTTCTGTACGCCCGCGCAGATTAAGCCGGTGGTGATTGACGTGTTGGAATTTGTGGACAAGGTGATGAAGCTCTTTGGCTTCGATTATGAGATGGAGATCTCCACCAAGCCCGACAAGGCCATCGGTGACGACGCCATTTGGGAGACGGCGACGGCGGCGCTTAAAGAGGCGTTGGATGAGAACGGCTTTGTCTACGGCATTGACGAGGGGGGCGGCGCCTTCTACGGCCCCAAAATCGATATCAAGATCACCGACGCCCTGGGGCGCAAGTGGCAGTGCGGCACCATTCAGGTCGACTTCAACCTGCCCGAGCGCTTTGAGATGGAGTATATTGACGAAAACAACGAGCGTAGGCGCCCTGTGATGATTCACCGGGCGATTCTGGGAAGTTTTGAGCGCTTTATCGCCATTTTGACCGAGCACTATGCCGGGGAATTTCCACTCTTTATCTCGCCCACACCGGTGGTTTTCGTTCCCGTGGGCGAAGAGCATACGGCCTACTGCCGCAAGCTGGCCGACGCGCTGGCCGAAGAGGATATTGACAGCGAAATATATGACCGCAACGAATCTTTGGCCAAACGCATCCGCACCGCCGAGAAGCAGAAAACCCCTCTGATCGTGGTGGTAGGCGATGAGGAGGTGCAAAAAGAGAGCGTGGCGGTACGCGACAGGCGCAAGCGGGAGCAGTATGAGATGGCGGCGGACGCATTCGTCCAATTTATCAAGGAGCAGACAAGTGAGGTCAGAATTTGAGTAAGCGAAACAACGATGTGATCATGAATGAGGATATCCGGGCCCGGGAGCTTCGGCTGGTGGGTGACGACGGTACGCAGTACGGCATTGTGAGCCGGGACGAAGCGCTGGACAAGGCGGCGGAGATGGGGCTGGATCTGGTGCTGATCGCCCCGCAGGCGACGCCCCCGGTGGCCAAGATCATGGATTACGGCAAGTTCAAGTACCAGCAGGACAAGAAGAAAAAAGAGGCCAAGAAGAAGCAGAAGCAGATCGAGGTCAAAGAGATCAAACTCTCCGTCAAGATCGCCCAAAACGACATTAACTACAAGGTCAAGCACGCCAGGGAGTTTCTGGAAGCGGGCAAGCACGTCAAGTTTCGCGTCTTTTTGCGCGGACGCGAGATGGCCAATCCCGAAGCGGGGGTCGAAGTGCTCAAGTCGGTTTGGCCGATGGTGGAGGATATTGCCGAGCTGGAGAAAGGGCCCTTTCATGAGGGGCGGTACATCAATATGTATGTCGTGCCCAAAAAAGAGAAGCCCGGTAAAAAGTAACCCTTTCGCCTCTCTATGGTCGCCCGTTTTGTAATTGCCTCCTTTTTCGCTATAATTACGCCCCGTTTTGCACGCTTGGTAGCGTGCCATCTTACAAAGGAGTAGATCATGCCCAAAATGAAGACGGTCCGCGGCGCGGCCAAACGCTTCAAGGTCAAAAAGAGCGGCAAAATCAAACGCGGCAGCGCGTTTAGAAGCCACATTCTGACCAAAATGAGCAAAAAACGCCAGCGCAACCTGCGCAACGCCCACTATGTCGCCGATGTCGACGCCGATCGCGTCAAGGCGATGCTCGGAATGAAGTAAGTTCCGAAACGGTTTTTAAGTTGTCGTTCCCCTTGAATTGCAAGGGCAAGTCCGGTCTATCCGGCACCGATACATCGAAGATGTTAAGGTAAAGAAAGGAAAAGAATATGCCTCGAGTCAAAACAGGAGTCGTACGCCGACGCCGACACAAAAAGATGCTCAAGCTCGCAAAGGGCTTTTACAGCGGACGCCGCAAACACTTTAGAAAAGCCAAAGAGCAGGTTGAGCGCAGCCTGGTCTACGCTTACCGTGACCGTAAGCAGAAAAAACGCGATTTCCGCAAACTCTGGATTGTGCGCATCAACGCCGCGTGCCGTCTGAACGACATGAACTACTCCACTTTCATGCACGGGCTTAAAAAAGCCGGCAT
>JAADEJ010000041.1 GCA_013153475.1 Campylobacterota bacterium | reverse complement strand
GCTCTTTTAAGAGATTCTTTGCAAATATATATCCAGAAATTTCTTCTGAACTGTCATCATTAATTTCTGTCATCGTTTCAATAAATTCGATAAAACATCGCGTTAAAGGATCAATCTGCCGTGACGAAGTTTGATATCTGAAAAGAGGAGTTTCATCCAGATGTGTCTTTATCATCGGAGTCTTATTGAAGCTTTTGGCTGTAAAACACATCCCCTTTCTGTTTAACTCATCAGGATAACGCTTTTTAAAAAAATATTCAAGAATATCCTGAATAGCTTCCGCATAGGCCCTCTTGTCTTTTGAAGTCAATGGTTTCCTGGAAATCTGTATTTGTATATAGATTCCAACACTTTTGATAACTTCATGCTTTTGGGTACGGATACCATTAAAAAAGTTGCTTGACTGTTTAAGAACATCTAATTCGATTTTCGTTAATCCAAAATTGTGCAATATTTCAATTGAAGAGAAATTATTTACAAATGCAATCCACTCTGGAATATGCCGATTCTCTGGTTTTGAAAGCATCTCAATAAAGTTAATCAAAAGCTTTGTTTTTTCAATCTCCTCCTGGCATGTCACTGGGAAACAGGGATGTTCTAACCGATCTTTCAATGATGCCAACTGGGCTTTGATAAGATTTTTCTCACTACTGGATCGAAACTTCGTTCCCTGGTAATTGTTCCAATATTTTGGGAACTCATCCAAAAGCACAAGGATTTTTTTGACATATTCAAGGATCAAAACAACTTCTTTATAAATTGTTTGGTTAGTAACTTTGTCTACTCGCAAACTCAAGTTGGACGCGAAAGGAACAAAATAAGAAGCCAGTTGTCTTTTTCTTTTTTTATCCAAATCGGGCATACAGTAGGTTATTGACATCAAAGCGATATCAAAGGGTAAAAGTCTTTTTTCATTCAAAAATGTTTGACTATCCGGATAGCCCAAAGTTTCTTTGGGTAGTAAAAAGCTCATTGTATTGTTGAACTTTTCTTTATGGGATGGATCGGGTATACATTGACTCAATTTGGGGAGAATGGAGTTTTGCAGCTGTTTGATGGCTTCTTCAATTGTCATATATAATCAAATATCCTTATATAGCATCAGCAATACTAAAATGTTGTCTACATTACTGTGCCCAAATTGTGCCCAAAAATGCCACAAAATACACATTGATGAGATTTTGACAGAGTTACGAAAGCCCGATTTTATGGTCTTTTGTTTGTTTTATTTGTTTTTATAATGGCTTCCCTCCCTGTCCGCCACTTCAAACCCCTTAAAATCGGCATTTTGGATCAAG
Source organism: Campylobacterota bacterium (assembly GCA_013153475.1). GTDB lineage: Bacteria > Campylobacterota > Campylobacteria > Campylobacterales > Hydrogenimonadaceae > Hydrogenimonas. Next base: position 42,052 of record JAADEJ010000041.1, on the reverse strand, counting down.
CAGATTGCATTTGTACGCGATTTGTACATTTAATCATTGCCCTTTCAACAACGCGACCACACGGTCCGCATCCACTGCCGGTGAAAAATGGTATCCCTGGTAACAGTCGCATCCAAACGAGGCCAGCATTTGCAGGGTCTCTTCATCTTCAACCCCTTCCGCGATACTTTTGAGTCCGAAAATTTTGGCGGTCTGAATAATCATTTTCACAATCTCTACAGAATTGCCTTCACTGTTCTCCAGCACAAAACTTTTATCTATTTTCAAACTGTCCACCGGTAAACGTTTGAGGTAGTTGATGGAAGAATACCCCGTTCCAAAGTCGTCAATGCTGAAACTGAAACCGTATTGTTTGAATCGCCGAATCATCTCGACCGAATGGTCGATATCTTTCATGAGAATATCTTCGACAATCTCGAATTCCAGCGCCTTCGGCTCAATTTCCATCTCCCGAATGACATCGAGAATCTTTTTCTCAAAATCTTTCTGATTGAACTGTCCGCCGGAAATGTTGATGGCGATACGGAGAGGAAACTCTTTGAGAACTTTTTTCCACTTTTTCAGATCAACCGCGACCTGTTTCAACACATAAACGGTCAAAGCGAAATTGAGACGGTTGGAAGTTACCACGTGAATGAAACTGTCGGGATAGAGCAAACCGCGTTCGGGATGCCGCCAACGTACCATCGCCTCCAATCCGCAAATCCTTCCGGTACCTATCTCGACCTGCGGCTGGTAATGAACCAGCAGTTCTCCTCTCTCCAGCGCTTTTGTAAACTCGTTTTTCAAAACGATAAACTGTTTGGCTTCCAGGTCGAGCCGTTCGTCAAAAAATTTGTATTGATTCTTTCCGTTTCGTTTGGCGTGATACATGGCCACATCGGCGTCTACAACCACATCCTGCGCGCTTTTTTCATCATCCGGGAATATCTTGACCCCGATGCTGAAAGAGATTTCCACTTCATGACCGTCCACCTCCATGGTACGCTCAAAACTTTTTCTGATTTTCTCAAGCAGAATCGAAACTTTTTTGATGGCTTCGGTACGCTGTTTGTCAATATCCACGGCGATAAATGCAAACTCATCTCCCGCGATACGCGCCACGATATCGTTTTCAAACGCGAACGACCGTAACCGTTCCGCCACGCGTACAAGCACTTTATCCCCTATCTCGTGGGTGTAAAAGTCGTTGATCTGTTTGAAATTATCCAGATCAAAAAACAAAAAGGCGCTGTAATAGCCGTCCTGCCGCCCTTTTTCGTATATCCGTTCAAGCTCTTCAAGAAGCTTCTGCCTGTTGTAAAGATCGGTCAGGGGGTCATGCTGTGCCCGATACTCCGCCTGTCTCTGGGCGGCTTTGAGGTCGGTAATATCGAAAAAGTGGGCCACATAGTGGGTGATTTCGCCTTTTTCATTTTTGACGGCACTGATCGAAAGCATCTCGGGATAGATCTCCCCGTTCTTTCGCTTATTGATAATCTCACCTTTCCAGAAGCCTTTTTTCCGAATGGCGTCCCACATCTCGTTGTAAAATGCCTTGTCGTGTTCACCCGACTTCAGCACGCTCGGATTCTTGCCGATCACCTCTTCGGGTTCATATCCGGTGATACGGGTAAACGCCCGGTTGACTTTGACAATTTTCCCGAATGCGTCGGTAATGGTGATAGCCTCATGGGTCTCAAAAACCGACGCCATCACTTTCAAAGAGGCTTTCAACTCTTCATCTTCCCGCTTGAGGGCGATCTTTTCCATCGCGTAACGCAAGCCCCCGACCATCCGTCCCAACAGGTCGATGGTCCAGGCATTCAACTCGTCATTCTTTTTCGCACCGGCCACCAGGACATACGAGGCATTGTCTTTTTCAAACAGCGAAAAAAGCCCAAACGACTCCACCTGATCGTAAAGCGCGGAGGCTTCCACGCCGCGAAGCAGAATCTCATATTTGCCGCTTCCTCCCAATTGGCGAATGGCTTTCTTGAGACGGGCAGAGGCCCGGTCCCCCTTCTCGAAAGCCTGCGTTATCAGAACGGAAGCGATATTTTCCGTTACCACCGGTTCGATTTTCCCTTCCCGATCCACTTTGGCGATCCAAAGATGGTCAAACTTCTCTGTCTGCATCAAAATCACACACATCGTTCCCAGTAGAACCTGCTCGTCTTCGTTATAAATCAACACTTCGGAGTACTCGGAAAAGGCGCGATACAGCTTTTTCTGTTCAATGGTTTTGGAAACCTGCCGTCCGTAGGCGTTGATAATCCGGGTGAAAATCAGAACCAGCGCATACAAAGCGGCCAAAGCGCCGATCCAAAGTACAAGACTCAAAACCAAAGCCCGATAGGCTTCCTCTTTCAACTTGTCCCTCAATTGCCACATTGTGCGTATAATCTGCCCGTTGACCTGATAGATGGCGTTGATATATTGCGTCGCCAGTTGCCACCAGTGTTCACCGCTCACACCGCTTAAATCCCGATCGAAGATAATCCGTTTCTTCAATGCCGTATACGCCTCTTCCATATCCTTGGGCACATATTGTTGGTACAGGTGGGCGATGGTGAGTACCCCCTCTTTTTCCATTCTAACGCTCAATCCGGCGGTCTGAATCTCCAGATCGTACAGATATTGCCGTATGGCTTTGTTGTCCTTTTTCTCCACCAACAACCATGAGATCAGCGCCCGTTCTCTCCCGTTGTTCTCGGCAAGATTGAGCAGCATATCGTATCCGTTGGAGAGTTTGTAGAAGCGTTCATTGACAAAAACGTTCTTCAAGATAGAGGCGCTTCCTATGAGCTTTTCGACCAAGGAGCTATAGTAGTTGAGAATACCGAATACATCCAGCTCACCCGCATCGACCTTTTTTCTGATAATGGTAATTTCACGGTAACGTTCGATGAATCGTTTGAGAAGATCCGCCTGAAAAGCGTCTTTGACTCTGGGAAAGAGCTTCGAGAAGCGATTGTAGGCTTTGTCGCTCAACTCTCTTTGAGTCACCAGTTTTTTGGAGAAATAATCCTGACTCGTCAAAGAGGCGACACTCAACCCCCGCTCTTTTTGCAACTCCTTGATCAAATGCGTGGCCGCATCGACATAAACGGAGGCCTCCTCCAGATAGACCGTCTTCTGATACTGCTCAAACTTGTTATGGACATAATCAAAAGAGAAATAGAGCATACCGACGGCGGGAAACAGAAAGATCAGAAGCAGTTTCAGTTTCAAGTTTTTCGTGCGTTCCACAAACCCTCTTTATCACAGATATAGAATCCATTATATCCCATTTTGCCATAATGCCGCCATCAGCCGACTTTTACTATACTTTAAGATCAAAGGAGAAATCGTTGGCGAAAAAGAGCGAAACCACCGCCTGCAAAGAGTGCGGCGTGCTTGTATCGGTCCCTTTGCATCTTGGTATCGGACAATACCGGTGTCCGCGGTGCGAAGGGTTGCTCTACCGACGGGGCCAACCCTTCTCTCACGTTATCGTAATGGCCCTGGCCGCGTTGACGCTCTTTCTTCCCCTGCTGTTTCTTCCCATTCTGGATCTGAATATCATGGGGCAAGAGAACAGCGCCACCCTTTTCAAAGCGTTTTGGGTCGTCTACAAAGACGGTTATTATCTGATAGCCCTTCTTGCCCTCTGGACCGGGATTCTCGCCCCCGTCGCCATGCTCGTTCTTCTGCTTGCCATTCTGCTGCCTATCCATTTCGGGCACCGTCCCCACTGGATACGCCATGCCTACCGTCTCTATGAAACGATGCGGGAGTGGGGCATGGCGGAGGTTTACCTCATCTCCATCGTGGTTTCCATGGTCAAGCTCCACGGCATGGGAACCCTGCATATCGGCCCCGGATTTTATATATTCATTCTCTTTTTCCTGACCTTTTTCATTACCACCGTCTGGTTCAACCCGGATGACATCTGGCTGGACGATGCGCTGGAAAACTGATATCGACGCCGGCGTGCAGCTCTGTCTGCATTGTCGCAAACTACATCCGCTGGAGCGCAAACGGTGCGATCGGTGCGGCTCTCCCCTCTTCCAGCGCAAACCTCACGCCCTGGCCAAAACATTCAGTCTCGCCCTGGCCGCCACTTTGCTACTCATTCCGGCCAACCTGCTCCCCATGATGATCGTCCACTCCCTTGTGGGTGACGACGCGGGTACCATTATGGACGGGGTGATCTATTTTCTCGAACATGGGGAAGCGTGGATCGGGGTGGTGATTTTCGTCGCCAGCGTCTTTGTCCCTTTTTTCAAACTGACGGTACTTTTTTATCTTCTCTGGATCGTCCGTTTTCACCGCCATGCAAAAGCGAGACTGGGACTTAAACTCTACCGTCTGATACACTTTATCGGCAAATGGTCGATGTTGGATATCTTCGTGGTGGCCCTGATGGTAGGATTGGTACAATTCAAAAACCTGGCCACCATTGTCACCGGGCCCGCCGCCATCGCGTTCATGCTGGCGGTGGTGACCACCATTTTCGCCACGGAGGCTTTCGACCCGAGGCTGATGTTCGATCATGAAAACCAAAGGAGCAGCGATGGATAAATCCCACGCCCACAAGGCGGTCGAAAAGGAGCGGGGCACCCTCTGGCTGGTCTGGCTGGTTCCCCTGGCCGCCATGCTGATGGCCGGCTGGCTCATCTACCAGCACTACCTGGACAAAGGGGTAGAGATTGTCGTGACATTCGAAAGCGGCAAAGGGCTGGAGGCGGGCAAAACCCCGCTGATTTACCAGGGGATCAAAATCGGCACCGTCTCCAAAGTCCGCATAGACGACAACGACCTCTACAAAGTGCGGGCCATCATCACCGTCGACCCCAAAGCCGCCCCCTACGTCACCCGCAAAGGCACCAAATTCATCAAGGTCGAACCCAAAATCTCTCTCACCGAAATCACGGGCCTCGATACGATTCTCACGGGGGTTTACATAGATCTCTATCCGGCGGGACGCTCCAAAAAAGAGATTCTCTCCAAGCCGGAACGTTTTCATTTTACGGGCATGGAGCACTACCCGCCCAAACGGTATGAAAAAGGGTTATATGTCACCCTCAAAGCGGAAGAGGCGGGAGTGAGTCTTAACGCACCGGTTCTTTACAAAGGTTTTATCGTCGGAAAAGTGGTGGACAAACATCTTAAAAACCGCCGCCTCTACTACACCGCTTTTATCGAAGAGCGCTACCGCTCTTTGGTCAACGCCACCACAAGATTTTGGAAAATCAACGGGGTTGATCTGCGTGCCACACTGGCGGGCGTGAAGGTCAAAATGGACTCCCTCGCCACCCTGATGGCCGGCGGTATCGCCTTCGACACCCCCGACCTCAACACCACAAGCAAACCCAAAGAGACCTATACCCTCTTCCCTTCCAAGCTCGACACCGATTTAAGCAACGATACCGTCACCCTGATCGCCGACAAAGCCTACAACATCGACCCGGCCTTTTCCAGCGTGATCTACAAAGGGTTCAAGGTAGGCAAAATCGTCTCGTTGCGATACGATCCCGAAACTTCCCAAACCGTTTTCAAAATCAAATTCTCCAAAAGGTTCGCCCACCTGGCCAACGAAAAGGCGTGGTTCTGGATTGTCAAACCCGTCATCGGCATCCGCCAGGTCAAGGGGCTGGACGCCATCATCTCCGGCCCCTATATCGCGGTAGACACCCATACCGTCGAAGCGGCGCCGAAACACCGTTTCCGGCTCCATGAAAACCCCATGCCCATCAAAGGACACAAAATCCATCTTTCGGCCATCTACGCCGAATCGCTCAAAGAGGGAACGGCCATTTTTTACAAAGATATTCCCGTCGGGCAGATTACGAAAATCTCACTGCTTCCAGGTCGTAAAAGCCTGGATATCGAAGCGGTCATCTACGAACGGTATAAGGATTTCCTCAACGACTCCTCCATGTTTTACGTCAAAAGCGGGGTGGAGGTCGAAGCCGACCTGACCGAACTGCATATCAACAGCGGCTCCCTGGAGACCCTGGTAGTCGGCGGTGTGGCGATGGTGACACTCGATAAAAGCGCCCCGCGAACAAAACACCGCTTTTTCCTTTACAAAGACCACAAAACCTACCAAAAAGCCCGCTATCTCAAATCGGGCGGCGCCCGTTACCACGTGGTCATGAAAGAGCTGGGCTCTCTTTCCAAAGGTTCACCCGTTCTTTACAAAAAGATGAAGGCGGGTGAAGTGATAGCCTGCCGCTATCTTCCCGAAAAAGACGCCGTCGACGTGCTGGTCTTCATTCAAAAAAATTTCAAAGAGCGCATCAACGCCTCTACCCGGTTCCAGAATGTCAGCGGGGTGGAGATGCGATTCAATTTTCCCGATCTCACTGTCAAGGCGGGATCTTTGAAGAGTATTCTCGCCGGAGGACTTACCTTCACGACCCCCGATCCCAAAGCCGCCAAAGTTCCCGACGGCCACCGTTTCAGACTCTTTACCCCTCAAATCGAGGAGAAAGAACGTTACGCCGCTTTCGAGGTCTGGAGCCCGGAGCGACACGATATACGTGAAGGTACCCCCCTGCTTTACAAAGGGTTTGCCGTAGGCAAAGTCAAACGGGTGACGCTGGCCAACAACATTATCCGCTTCGATATGCTTATCCAAAAGGCCTATACCCGCCTATTGCGTCCCGACAGCAAGATCTGGCTCAAAACTTTTCAGGCCGATCTGGAAGGGGTCAAAAACACCGATACCCTTCTTAAAGGTCCGGCGCTGGTTATCACCCCCGGCCGTGCCGAAGGCAGGGAGCACAGCTTTCTGCTCTCTTCCCCGCCGCCCCCGACTTACGGCAAACCGGGTTTACGCGTCACGCTTGAGGGAGACAGACTCAGCAGCCTCTCTCCCGGCGCGCCGGTCTACTACCGCCAGGTTCCCATCGGATCGGTGGAAAGCTATCGCCTCTCCGACGACGGAAAGTACGTGCGCATCGGAATCTACATAGAACCCCGATACGCCCACCTGGTTCGACAAAAAAGCAGATTCTACATTGCCGGTGCGTTGGGTATGGATGTGGGATTGACGGGTATCAAGATCAAAACGGAGACGCTCGAGACCCTCATTCGCGGCGGCATCGGGCTGGCGGTTCCCGAAAAACCGGGCCCGGTAGCCGAGGAGGGCACGCTCTTTAGACTCTATAACGAGCCCAAAAAGAAGTGGCTGGCCTGGCGGCCCGGCCTCTAAAAGACAATCTTTCCCTCCTCCTGGAGGCGGCGAATGATCTCTTTGGCCTTTTCGTGTCCCGCGTGGGCGGCTTTGCGGCACCACGCCAGGGCCTTTTCGTGATCTTGTTCCACGCCCCAGCCCTTGTCATAAAGCATACCCAGGTTGTACATAGCCCTGGGATGCCCCTGCTCGGCCGCCTTTTCATACCACTCTCTGGCCTTTTGATAATCTTGCGCCACCCCCTGACCCTCCTGGTACATGGCGCCAATGGAGTTTTGCGCCTCCACATGGCCCAGGGTAGCGGCGGTTTCGTACCAGTTGGCGGCGCGGCGTACGTTTTTCTCGCACCCGGCCCCCGCCTCGGCCATGCGGGCGGCTTCGAACATGGCGTGGGGATTGCCCGCGCGGCTGGCTTTGACAAAGCACTCAAAAGCCGCCGACTCGTTGACGGCACCCCCTTTGCCCGTCTTGTAGATCTGCCCCAGGTTGAATAGCGCGATCGGCTGCCCCTGATCGGCCGCCTTTTCATACCAGCTGATCGCCTCCTGCAGGTTTTGCTCACACCCTTCGCCGTTTTCAAGCATATAGCCCACCATCGCCTGGGCGTCCGCCTCGCCGTCCAAAGCCAGCTCCAAAAAGGCGTTGAAGGCCGAAACCTTGTCCCCTTTTTGGTACAGGTCGGCCGCCATCTCAAAGTATCTGCTCATGTTGTTCCCCTTATCTGTCACAATACAAAGATCAAAAAGACCAACCCCGCCACAATGCGGTAGATGCCAAAGGGCACGAAGGTATGTTTTTTGATATAGCCCAAAAACCATTTCACAATGGCCAGCGCCACCAAAAAGGCCACCGCAAACCCCACGGCCAGTCCCTGCACATCATCAAAACTGAACTCATCGCGGTGTTTGAGAATATCGTAAGCCGTGGCCGCCAACATCGTGGGTACTGCCAGCAAAAAGCTGAATTCCGCCGCCGCCTTGCGTTTTAATCCAATCAGCAACCCGCCGATGATCGTCGCCCCCGAACGGGAGGTGCCGGGTACCATGGCAAGAGATTGAAACAGGCCGATCAAAAAGGCCTGTTTGTAACTGATTTCCCCCACATCCTCCACGTGGTGCGCCTTTTCCTTGTAAAAGCGCTCCACGACCAAAAAGACGATCCCGCCCGCAATCAGCATATACGCCACCGTCTCGGGCGCAAAAAGCGACTTGATGATCTTATAGAGCGTCAGCCCCAGCACCGCCGTGGGGATAAAGCCCACGATCAACCGTTTCCAAAGCTCGAAATCTTTGAAAATCCGCTCCCTGAAGGCAAAGATCACCGCCAAAATGGAGCCAAGCTGAATCACCACCTCAAAGGTTTTGTGCACATCGGTCTGGGGCAGGCCCATGAGTTTACTGGCCAAAATCAGATGCCCCGTGGATGAGACGGGCAAAAACTCCGTCACCCCCTCCACAACACCCAGTATCAATGCGTCAAACAGGCTCATGGCACTCTCCGCTTTGTTCGATATAACCCATATACACCCCCTCTTTTTGTAGCAGTTCTTCGTGTGTTCCCTCTTCCACGATCCGACCGTTTTCGAGTACGTAGATATAATCGGCCCGGCGGATCGTGCTGAGCCGGTGGGCGATCATGATGGTCGTGCGTGTCGCGAAAAAGGGCTCCAGCGCCTCGTAGAGCCTGGCTTCGGTATGCACATCCAGCGCCGAAGTGGACTCGTCCAAAATGGCGATCTTCGGATCGGCCACGATCATGCGGGCAATGGCGATACGCTGGCGCTGACCGCCGGAGAGCTTGACCCCCTCTTTACCCACCGGCGTATCCAACCCCTTCTCAAACCCCTCTACCGTCTCTCTCATCTGGGCCGTCTCCAGCGCCCGCCAGATCGTCTCGTCATCCACTTTCCGCCCCAACGTAATGTTAAAGCGCACCGTATCGTGAAACAGTTTGGGACTTTGAAGCACCATGTTCACGTGCGCACGCACCCGCGAAAGCCCGATCCGCTCCACCGGCACCCCGCCAAAGACGATCTCACCGCTATCGGGCAGATAAAACCCCACGATCAGCCGCGCCAACGTCGTCTTGCCCGACCCGCTGGCGCCTACCAGCGCCACCCTTTTGCCGGGCTCGGCAACAAAATCGACCCCTTTTAAAACAGGACGGTTTGCTTCGTATCCAAACGAGACCCCCCGCAAAGCGACCCCGACCCTCTCCCGCCCAAAGGGGTTTTCCAAAGTCGGATATTCGGGCTCCGTGGGCAGGGCGAAAATCTCGTTGATACGTTCCATGGCTGAGCGGGCGTTATGCAGGGCATACTGGATATTCAAAATATCCTGCACCGGCGTTACCATATACCAAAGGTAGCCAAATACCGCCAGCATCATCCCAACACTCAGATCGCTGTAGGCCACCGCCAGAATACTGGCCGCCCGAAACACCTCGTAGCCGCCCAAGAAGGCAAGGTAACTCACCTTTCCCGCCGCGTCGCTTCGCCAGCCAAACGCCACGCTTTTGTCTCTCAAGTCGGCCGCTTTGCGGTTGAGCCGTTCAAAAAAGCGCCCTTCCTGGTTGGCGGCGCGAATCTGCCCAAAAAGCTCCAGCGTTTCAATAAGAGCCGACTGAAACGCATCAACGGCCCGGTTCTCCTCCTTTTTAAGCCGCGCGACCCGCCTTGCCAAACGGGTGGTGAGGGCAATGACCAAAGGGTTGAGCACCACGATAAAAAGGGCCAAACCCCAATGGATCCAAAAAAGAACCGCCGCGATCCCCACAAGAGTCAAAACCGACACGATCAGCCGGCTGACCGTAGAGGCGATAAAGGCGTCGATCGTCTCGACATCCGTCACCAGTTTGGAAGCGATGGAACCGGTTTGGGCGTTTTCGTACCCTTTCATCTGCACGCGCTTGAGATGAGAGAGGGCCTCGCGCCGAATATCGTAAGTGACCGCCTTGGATATGCCCATGAAAATGCGGGTCTGCCAAATGCCCAACCCCGCATACATCATACGCAACAAAAGCACGACGATCAACACCGTCACCACATACCCGGCCGTATCCATGGCAAAGAGGTGGGTATCGATCCAGCGGGTGAGGGTGTGCGATTTTTTTAACAGCACCTCATCCACCAACACAGGAATCAAGAGCGGCGTGGGCACACTCACAAGCGTTGCCGACAGCGCTACCGCGTTGCCCGCGATCAACGCCCGTTTATGGGCTTTGATACGTCGATAAAGCGAAGAGAAGGTCAGCCGTTTCGCCAAGGGTTATCCCACCAGCTCCAACACACGCGTCAGGTCTTTTTCATCGACCGTGGCCGTCGCCTCCTTTTTGAGCACCTCTTTGGCGCAAAAGGCGATACGGGTGCCGGCGTGGGCGAACATACTCAAATCATTCGCCCCGTCACCCACGGCGACGGTATCGGCGGCGCTCACGCCAAGCAAACTTTGCAGGCGCGTCAGCATCTCGCCCTTGGAGAAGCCAAACATCATGTCGCCGCCCACCAGGCCCGTCAGCACCCCCTCTTTGTCGTGTAGGACATTGGCGAAATCGGCATCCAGACCCAGTTTCTCGGCGGCGGGCCGGGTGGCACTGCGAAAACCGCCGCTAAAGACCACCACTTTGTAGCCCCGCTCTTTCAGTTTCCGCACCGTCTCTTCGGCACCCGGCATCATCGGCAGTCGGGCACAAATCGCCTCTACCTCCTCTTTGGGCAAGCCTTTGAGCAGCGAAACCCGCTCAACCAAACTCTCAAAAAAATCCAACTCTCCCCGCATGGCCCGCTCGGTAATGGCCGCCACCCTCTCCTTGAAACCCAGAGGCTCCGCCAGAAAGTCGATGGTCTCCCCGTCCATCAGGGTGGAATCGAAATCGAAGACTACCAGTTTCACGCACGCTCCTTGGCCGTTTTGAACTTGATATAATACCCCAACCAAAATAACAACGAGATAACGGATTTTGTATGTTCGACACACTGATCGCCAAGCTTCACGACCCCAAAAAGCGTTATGTCACCCTTGAGACCACCCCCGGTCACGACGCCAGTTTCAAGCCGGTCATAGACCAGATCGCCAAACTGGGTCTGGCCGATCTGGTAGACGGTTTCAGCACCACCGACAATCCGCTGGCCAAACTCAAGTTCAACAGCGTCATCGCCGCCATGCAGTTGCAGGAGCGCTTCAAAAAGCCGGTGCTGGCGACCATGAGCATGAGAGACCGCAACAAAATTGGCCTGCAAAGCGACCTGCTGGGCGCCAACGGCATCGACGTGCGGGCCATTCTGGCCCTCACCGGCGATCCGGCCAAAATCAGCGACCAGCCCGGCGCCAAAGGGGTTTTCGAGGCGGACAGCACCATGCTGCTGGATATCATCAAATGCTTTAACGCCGGCATCGACTACGCCGGACGTGAATTTGGCGTCAAACCCAAACCCGTCTATCCCTTCGCCGTCTCCAACGCCTACGCCAAACGGCCCGAAACCCTGCTGAAAAAATTTGTCAAAAAACTGGAGCACGGAGCGCTGGGCGTCATTACCCAACCGGTTTTCGAGCTGGAAAACGCCCACATGCTGCTTGAGCTTTTCGAAAAGGCCAAAAAAGAGAGCGGGAAATCGGAAGCTACGCTGATTCTGGGGATCTTTCCCGTCACACGCCTCAAAACCGCCCAGTTTCTCTCAGCCCATGTCCCGGGCATTCACGTACCCAAAAGCTGGCTGGACCGGCTCTATGAAGCGCACCAACAGGGTGAAAAAGAGGAGGAGAAAGCGGGACTGGAGTTGAGTCGACATCTTTATGAGAAGCTTTTGGACGAGCATCCCAAAATCCACATGATGACGGCCAATCGCTTCACGCTGGCCAAAAAACTTCTCGCTTCTCCCTGACAACGGGAGAAACAGAAATCAGAAGTCGCGTTTGAGCAACGCTTCCACGTTGAGAATGGAGACCAGTTTGTCCTCCTGTTTACCCACGCCGTAAATCAGGTTCTGCTCGTCGTGAATCGTTTCGGGGGCCGGGTCGATAGAGCGCTCGGGAATCCGCATCGCCTGCGTCAAACGGTCAATCACGAACCCCGCGATATCGTCATTGTATTTGATGACCATATACCGGGTATCTTCGTTCTCTTTCGATTTGGAAAGCCCAAATTTCATACGCAGATCAATCAGCGGCAAAACGCTGCCCCGTAGATTGAAAACCCCCAATACGTAATCGGGCGTTTTGGGTACCCGGGTATATTCGATGGGCTTGATGATCTCCTGAATATCCAAAATCGGCACCGCGAACTCCTCGTCGCCGACCATGAAGCCGACCAGTTGGATCACCTCTTCGATCTCGTTTTCCAGCGGCGTTTTCTGCTGCTCCTGCTGCTTTTTGAGGACCTGTTCCAGTTGCGTGCTCATGGTCTACTCCACATTCAGATTGATATTGCGTGCCACCACGTTCATCAGGTACTCCTGGGTGTAGGGCTTGGTGATATACTCGGTCATGCCCACTTCCACACCCCGCAGCCTGTCACTTCGGTTGGTACGGCTGGTGACGGCAATGAGCGGCATCTGCTTGAACTTGTTGAATTTCCGAATCTCACTGGCCAGCGTATAGCCGTCCATGCGCGGCATTTCGATATCCACCAACGCCGCGTCGAAAATCGTACTGCCGTCTTTGAGAATATTGAGCGCTTCCACCCCGTTGGTCGCCTCGGTAATGGTCACGCCCAGAGGCTCCAGCGATTTGCGCATGATGGTCCGGTCGGTTTTGGAGTCATCGACAATCAGAATATTGTAATCGGAAGGCTTGGTCTTTTCGGTCTTGACATCGGCGGCGTCGAGATTCTGCATACCGCTTTTGACGCTCTTGGCCATATCCATCAAAGCCCCCACATCCACAATGAGCGTCACCCGGCCGTCGCCCCGGATGGTCGCGCCGGCAATACCCTCGATGCCTTTGAGATACTCACCCAACGACTTGATAACGATCTCTTCCTGGCCCACCAGCGAATCGACAATGAGCCCCAGCTTGCTTTCGGCCAGCCCGATAATGACCACGTAGGCGTGCTCACCCATACTAAAGACCCGCTCCACGTCAAAGAGATCGGCCAGATGCACCAGCGGCAAGACCTCATCACGCAGCCGCAGCACGCTGCGCCCTTCGACGCTTTGAATCTCGTCGGGGGTGATGCGCACCGTCTCCAGAACGGAGGCCAGCGGCACGGCGTAATACTCCTCCTGCACGCTGACAAGCAGTGACTGGATAATGGCCAGTGTCAGGGGAATCTTGAGCTTGAGCGTGGTACCTTTGCCCTTTTCGGACTCGATCTCGATAATCCCGTTGAGCTTTTCGATATTGGATTTGACCACGTCCATACCCACGCCCCGGCCCGAGACGTTGGTCACTTTGGCGGCGGTGGAGAAACCGGGTTTGAAGATGAGCATAAAGGCTTCCTTGTCGCTCATCTGATCCGCCTCTTTCTCGCTGATGACCCCTTTTTCCACCGCTTTCATCTTCAGCACGTCCGGATCCATACCCCGGCCGTCATCGACAATCTCGATGATAATGTGGTTGCCCTCGTTGTAGGCTTTGAGTTGCACCGTCCCTTTGGGCGGTTTGCCGGCGGCCACCCGCTCTTCGGGCGGTTCGATACCGTGGTCGCAGGAGTTGCGGATAATATGTACCAACGGATCGCCGATCTCTTCGACGATCGACTTGTCCAGTTCGGTCTCTTCCCCGCTGATGACCAGCTCGATCTCTTTGTGCAACTCCCTGGCCAGGTCGCGCACCATGCGGGGGAATTTGTTGAAGACCTTGCCGATCGGCAACATCCGGGTCTTCATGACCGCGATCTGCAGATCGGTCGTTACCAGCGAGATGGAGCTGACCACCTGGTTGAGCTCTTCGAGAAACTGTTCGCCCTCGTACCGCTCCTCCACATCATCATAGATTTTGAGCAGGCGGTTCTTGCCCAAAACCAGCTCACCGATCAGGTTCATCAAATCATCCAGCCGCTTGACATCGACCCGGATAGTCTGTTCTACCGTACTCTTGCGCTCTTTGGCGGCGGGTTTGGGCGTATTTCTGGCCGGTTGGGCCGCCGGCTTCGGCGTTGATGCGGCGGGTTGGGAAGCGGGAGCGGGCTTTTGCTCCGCCGGCTGGGTCGCGGCGGCCTGTTGCTGCGCCTTTTTCTTGGCCTCACGACGCTTGCGATCCTCCTCCTGGCGCTCTTTCAGGAGCCGTTCGATCTCCGCTTCCACCTCCTCTTCGCTCATCTCGGAGATATCCTTCTCGCCGCTCTCTTCAACCGTCTCGCCCGCCTCCTGGGCCTTCTTCTTCGCCTCACGGCGTTTGCGGTCCTCTTCCTGGCGCTGTTTGAGCAGACGCTCGATCTCCGCCTCGATCTCCTCTTCGCTCATCTCGGAGAGATCTTTCTCCTCTTCTTCGGGTTCAGCTTCAGGTTCGGGCTGTGCAGAAGGCGCCGGCTCCTGGGCCGGTGCGGCGGCTTCCGCGGGAGAACCGCCGCCCAGAATCGCTTCGAGACGGCTGACGGTGGGCGCCACGTCGACCGCCCCCTGGTCACTGCCGGTTTCGCGGATGTGCTCCAGCAGGGCTTTCATTTTGTCGGTAGACTCCAGCACCACGTCCATGATCTCAGGGGTAATGGTCAACTCGCCTTTGCGGGCCTTGTTGAGCACATCCTCCATATGGTGGGTCAGGTGGGTCAGGACATCAAAATTCAAAAAAGAGCTTGAACCCTTGATGGTATGGGCCACCCGGAAAATCCGGTTAAGCAGATCAAGATCGTCGGGCGATGACTCCAACTCGATCAGGTCATTGTCGAGCTGCTCGAGCATCTCGAAGGCTTCGACCAGAAAATCCTCTAATATTTCATCAAATTCATCCATGGCTCTTCCTTATCCTTCCGCCTTGTGATGGGTCCGGACGACCTTGGCGATCTCCGAATAGAAAACGTTGGCGTCAAACTTGACCATATAGCCCTCGCCGCCGGCCTCTTTGCCCCGCTCCTCGCTGAAATGATCGCTGATGGAGGAGTTGAAGACAATGGGAATCTTTGAAAAGCGGGGGTCGTCTTTGGCCTTGGCGGCAAAGTGAAAGCCGTCCATCCGGGGCATCTCCACATCCGAGACAATCACCTTCAGCTCCTCGCTCAGGCGATCGCCCATCTGCTCGTACAATTCGTTGAGTTTCTCCAGCGCCTCCTGCCCGTCTTTGGCCTCCACCACGTGAAAACCCATCTTCTGCAGGGCGTCCTTGACGATCTTGCGGGCCGTCAGGCTGTCGTCCAGCACCATCGCCATGCCGTTGAATTTGTCGATCTTGATCTCCGCGTCCACGTCGGGTTGGTAGAATCCCAGGTCCTCCACCACGCTCTCAAGATCCAGAATCAGCAAAACCTCGTCATCCTCAATCCGCGTCACGCCGGTAATCTTGCTCTTGTCCAACACTCCCTGTCCCGAGGTAAAGGAGGCGGGCTCGATGTCGGCCCAGCTGATCCGCCGGATCCGCTTGGCCTCATGCACCACGAATCCGATGAGAATATTGTTGAACTCGGCGATAATGACCCGCGGATGGATCTCTTTGTTCTCCGGCGTCTTGATCCCCATCCATTTGGCCAGATTGACCACCGGAATCACCACCCCCCGAAGATCGAAAATCCCCTCGATAAAGTCGGGCACCCCGGGCAACTCCGTCAGTTTGGGATATTTGATGATCTCTCGCACTTTGGAGACATTGATCCCGTAGATGCCTTCGTAGACCTTGCCGTTCTCTTCCTTGAAGATCCGGAAGTCCACCAGCTCCAGTTCGTTGGTTCCTACCTGCAATACATCATTTTTCGACGCCATGTGAACCCTTTTCCTCCCTCATCGTAATCCGTTCGACAACCGTCTCTTCACGACCGCCAAGCCGTCCGATACCGCCGCCGCACATAAAAGCCGGGAGATTGACATACATTATATTACCATACTCCCATTGAATATCCTGATGGGAGTGGCCTTCTATCCAACCGTCGATCTCGTACTTCCTCATTAATATATCCATTTTTTGCTTTTGCTTCTCATAAAAACGCACGATTTTCCTGCACGGCTGTTTTCCCAGATTGTAACGGTTCAATCTTTTCATGACCGACCCGCCCGTCAGGCGATCCAGGATATTGAGCCCCCGCACCACGCCCCGACTGCGTATCAGGGCCGTATAGAGCTCATACCCCTTTCCCTCCAACAGATCGCCGTGGTGCAAGCCCCACCGTTTTCCGGCCCATTCGGCTATCAGCGGCTGGGCCGTTCGGGGCACCACCCGCATCACGTCGCCAAAAAGAGGGGCCAGACCGAAGTCGTGATTGCCCTCCAGATAGATCACTTCCCGTTCCCGGGCAATCTCTATAAGTAGATCGACCATTTTGCGATTCGGTTCAATCGAAACGGGGGCATCACCGAAAAGCAGGTCAAAAATATCGCCAAAAAGTATGATCTGATCGGGCAGCAGCCCCTTATTGCGGGCAAGCAGGAGGGTGTGATAGAGTTGGGGACGCGCGGGAGCGTAGTGGGCGTCGGCTATGAGCCACGCCCCCTCCCGAAGCCGAAGGTCAGGGGACATAGGCCAGCACGGGCAGGCCCGTGCGCTCATCCAGCCCGCACAGGAGATTGGCGTTGGCCACCGCCTGGGAGCTCGCACCTCTTAGCAGGTTGTCGATGGCCGAGGAGATGAGCAGGGTATCCCCCTCTTTGAGGGCGAATAGATCGCAAAAGTGGGTACCCGAGACGCTCTTGATATCCACGGGGCGGGCGCGCACCCGCACAAAGGGCTCCTTCTCATAACGTCTTCGCAATACCTCCAGGGGATCAAAATCGCCCTCGGTCTGCACATAGATGTCGCACAGCATCCCCCGTGTAACCGGCAGAAGATGGGGCACAAAACGCACCGCCACCTCCCGCCCCGTCACATGGCGCACCTTTTCGGCGATCTCCGGGGCGTGGCGGTGCTTGAAGGGGTTGTAGGCGAAGTGGTTTTCGTTGATCGTAACAAAATGGGTGGTTTCAGAGAGCTTCTTGCCCGCGCCGCTGACACCGCTTTTGGCGTCCACGAAAACCGGCGCACCGGCTTTGAGATAGGGCACAAAGGGCAACAGGCCCAGCAGGGTGGCGGTGGGGTAGCACCCGGGGTTGGCCACCAACTCGGCATCTTTTAACGCCTCACGGTAAAACTCCGGCAGGCCGTAGACCGCCTCATCCAATCGGCCGGGGTCTTCGTGGGGGCAGTAGTGGGCCTCGTAGGTCTTTCGCTCCAGCCGATAATCCGCCGACAGGTCCACCACCTTCACCCCGCGCACCCGCAGGCCTGCGGCAAAGCCCATGGCGGTCTTGTGGGGCAGGGCCAAAAAGGCCAGTTCCGCCTTTTGGGCCACCGCCTCGGCATCGGCTTTCTCAACGGGCAGAACCGCCACCCCCTCCAGCGCCCCGTGCAATGCCGCCGTATCACCGCCCCCTTCGCTGGTGGCCACGTAGACAATCTCAAAAACCGGGTGGGCCGACAAAAGCTTCAACAGCTCCAGCCCCGTATACCCGCTGGCCCCGATGACGGCGACGGGAATGGCGCTATTTCTCAAAGCAGATCTCCTCATAGCAGACCGTATCGATCTCATACTCCTTCTCGCCGCCGGGCAGGCGTACCGTCACCTCGTCACCCGGCTCCTTGCCGATCAGTTGCTTGGCCAAAGGCGAATGGTAGGAGATCAGCCCCCTGTCCGGATTGGCCTCGCTGGCGCCCACGATGGTGTAGGTCACCTCCTCGTCGCTGTCCAAATCCACCAGCGTCACCGTGGAGCCGAAGCTCACCCGCTTGTGCGGCAGGGTACTGGGGTCTACCACCTGCGCGCGGCTTAGAATATCTTCCAACTCCGCGATCCTGGCCTCCATATGGCCCTGCTTCTCCTTGGCTGCGTGGTACTCGGCGTTCTCTTTCAGATCGCCCAATTCCCTTGCTTTTTGGATCTCTTCGGCCACCTGCGGACGGGCGGTCGATTTGAGATACTCCAGTTCATCGGCCAGTTTTTTGTATCCGTATTCGGTCATCGGTTCTTTTTGCATAGACTGCCTCTTTTGAGAAATTTTTGGTTAATTATACCCGTTTCGCACCAGCTGTGCGACCCTCTCGGCGCTTCCATGCCCCAAAATCTCCCAAAGCCGCCGGCTCTTTTGCCCAAAAGCCTCCCGATCCAACGTCTCATAAAGATCCAAAAGCCTCTCGCAATTGACCTCTTCCTGGAAAAGCTCCTCGTGCATGGGCCCCTCGCCCTCAAAATCCAGAATAATGTTGGCCAGCCCTTTGTAGGGAATTTTGACCAGCCGTTTGGCCAGAGCGTACTCCCAGGAGCGGGCAATGTAAACCATCACGAAAGGGGTGCCGATCAGCGCCGTCTCCAGCGTCGCCGTCCCGCTACAGACAAACGCGAACTCCGCCTTGGCCACGGCTTCCTGCGTGTCGCGCACCACCTCAAACGCGCCAATATCACCGTACCACTCCGCAATGCGCGCATCATCCATAAAAGCGGGAATCGCCAACACCTTTTTACCCGGTAGCCGCCTGGCCGTCTCCCGAAAGACGGGCATAAGGCGGGTAATCTCGCTACGTCGGCTCCCGGGCAAAAAAGCGGTCGTTCCCGCCTGCGGCAAGCGGCGGACGTGAAGCTCATCCAGCAGGGGGTTGCCCACATACTCGGCCGTGGGGTAAAAGCGCGTCTCAAAAGGAAAAACGGCGGCCAGTACGTCGCACCGACGGGCCACCTCTTTGGCCCGCCTCTTTTTCCACGCCCACACCTTGGGCAGAATGTAGTAGATGATCTCTTTATTAGGATAACGGCGCTTGAGCTTTTTGGCCAGCGGCAGGTTAAACGCGGGGGCATCAATAAGCAGAACCTTCTCACACCCGTCAGCCTCCTCCACCATGCGCGCCATCGCCTCCCTGGCCACAAAATATTTGCCCGCCGCGTCCGCGATGCCCATGACCGAAAAGGTCTCCATGCCGTAAAGCGGCTCCCCAAAGGCCCTGTCGAAAATACCCGTAATCTCAACCCCCTCCAGCTTTTTGAGCAGATAGTTTAGATGCAGGTTGGCAGAGGGTTCCAACGCGCTGACCAAAATTCTCACGGCAGTCTGATCCTTTCTAATTGGAATGTGGCAAGATCCAGGCGGGCGATCTCCCTGTGCGCGGATAGAGCGATATAGAGCGAACACCCCCGTTTGGCCACGCCCACGGGATAGGCCAGATCCTTGGCCACCGTCATCACCCGGCCGGTCAAGGGGTCGTAAGCCTTGATCTTGCCGTTGTAGGTATCGGCGATAAAGAGGCGGTGGTTGCCGCACCCCCCTACCCCGGCGCAAAGCCCCTGGGGATGCTGAAGCAAAACCTCCTCGCCCACGCCGTCTCTGTCGCCCCAGGTAAAAAGATCCCATCCCACCGGCGTGCTCACCCGCCCGTTCTCAATTTTTCGCAAAGCGCTCCCTTCGGCATCGACCGTCCAGAGCGCCCCGTCCAGCCACGCCACGTCTTCGGGCTGGGCAAAAAGGGCCTCACCCAGGGCAGATCCTTCCCTAAGCCCCTCAAACCCCAAACCGGCATAGACACGCGCGCCCGACGCCTCCACCCGCACAATCCGGTGCGCGCCCGACTCGGCCACAAAAAGCGCCCCGCCCGCGTGTGTCAATCCCGCCGGTGAGCGAAGATGGCGGGCCAGAAGGCGCCGTGATTTTGTGGCCAAATCCACCGCCGTCACGCTACCTTCCGCGCGGTCACTCACATAAAGCCGTCCGCCCGCCACCGCCAAACCGCCCGGCTCCGCGAACCCTTCCAACGCAAAAAGCCTTCGCCCGGCGCTATCAAGCACGACCACCCCGCCGCCGTACCCTACCGCCAACCCCTCCTCCCAGGCCGTCACGGCGCAAACCACGCCCTCACGCAAAGCGCTCTTTGGCGTTTCGCAATCCCTTTGAAAGAGCTTTTCGGGCGCATCCTCTCCCGCGGCACGCCCCAACTCGTACCCGTCGGGCGAGACGAGCACCAGCGTGGGCCACGCTTTTAAAGCAAAGGCGTCGGCCAGTTTGCGCTCGGCGTCATGGATCAGAGGGGTGTCAATCCGGTAATTTTGGGCCAACCGCCGAACATAATCCTCCCGCGCCTCGGCGTCAAACTTGGCCGTATGCACCGTCACGACCTCCACATCATCGGGCAGGGCGAAAGCGCGCAGTTTGCGGAGCAGTCGGGCGCAGTTGACACACCCGCCCGTCATAAAGTGCACAAGGCGCTTTTTGGGGCTTTTGCCCAGCGGCCTGCGGGTATAAAGATCGATACACTCATCAATGTCGGGGGTTCTTACCATAAGCGCTATTATACCCACCCTCCCCTTCGCTATAATTGCGCAAACCGTTTTGGGGAGAGAGGCGTGAAAAGAATTCTGGTAACCAACGACGACGGCTATGAATCGGCGGGACTGCGGGCCCTGGTAGAGGCGTTACGCCCATTGGGGCACGTGACGGTAGTAGCGCCCTCTACCGAGAAATCGGCCTGCGGCCACAGCCTCACCCTCACCCGACCCCTGCGCTTCGTGGCGGTGGACGATGACTGGTTCAAGCTTGACGACGGCACCCCCTCCGACTGCGTCTACCTGGCCAAACACGCCCTTTTTGACGAGCGCTCTTTGCCCGACCTGGTGGTCAGCGGCATCAACAAAGGGGCCAACATGGGCGAGGATATCACCTACTCCGGCACCGCTTCAGCGGCGATGGAGGCAGTCTTGCAGGGTATCCCCGCCGTGGCCGTCAGCCAGGTGTGCGGCTCGCACGGTTGCCGGCAGGTGGACGAGTTGGGGTATGAGCTGGCCAAAGAGACCGCTTTTAGGGTGTGTAAAAAGATCCTTGAGGGCGGTTTTCCCCTGCCAGAGCGCCGCTTTCTCAATATCAACGTCCCGCCGCTGAGACCCTCCGAGTGCCGGGGGGTCAAGGTTACCAAAGCGGGCTTTCGGCTCTACGGCAACGACGCGCAGGTTCACCGCAACCCCAGGGGCGAAGAGTACTACTGGCTGGGCCTGCACCCGCTTCGTTGGGTCAAGGATGAAGAGATGATGTGCGACTTTGAGGCGATCAAGGCCGGATATGTCAGCCTGACCCCCATCCAACTCGATCTAACCAGTTACACAGACCTTGAGTCTCTTGAGGCGTGGCTGTGAGATACGCCCGGTGCCGTGAGCTTTTGGGCGACGAGGCGTTCGCGCGCCTGCGAAAGGCCAAGGTTCTTTTGCTGGGTGTCGGGGGCGTGGGCGGTTTCTGCCTGGACTGCCTCTACCGCTCCGGCGTCACCGACATCACCATCGTCGATTACGACACGTTTGATGAGACCAACCAAAACCGCCAGATCGGCGCCGAAGCGATTGGCGAGAGCAAAACGGCGCACCTGGCCGACCGCTACCCCGGCGTCACGCCCCTGGAGGCCAAAATCGACCCGGCGTGGGTGGAGAGGTTTGACTTTACGCCGTACGATCTTGTCATTGACGCCATCGACGATATCGGCGCCAAGATCGCCCTGGCCCAAAAGGTGTGGCCCAAACTCATCAGCGCCACCGGAAGCGCCAAAAAAGTGGACCCCACCCTCATTGAGGTGGCCCCCATCTTCAAGACCCACGGCGATCCTTTTGCGCGCAAAATCCGCAATGAGCTCAAAAAGCGCCGTTTCAAGGGGCGCTACCCGGCGGTTTTCAGCCCCGAAACGCCGCGATGCACGACAAAAGGGAGCTTCGTGGCCGTCACGGGCGCCTTCGGGCTGACCCTCTGCTCCGTGGCCGTGCGCCGCCTGCTGGGCGAGATTTAAAAGCGGATTACGTTGCCGTCGGACTGCTCCACGATCACCGAGAACTTCTTGACATACAAAATATCGCCCGACGCGTCCACCTGGATACGGTAGTAGACCCCGCAACAGGTATCATCCGGCTCCAAAACATGAATGGCGTCTTTGGGGGTGAGCACCTCGCACCCGTGCTGAAGGATAAAAAGGTTTTTGGCCTTGAAATCGCCCGACAGCCGCTCCAACGCCTTGAGGGTTTTGACATCGGGGCAGGCGACGGTGGTGCTTCTAAGCCGGTCCGCCCACAACTGGCCCGCCATCATGATCGCTATCAACCCTATCAACACGCGTCTCATCTTCGCTCCTTTTTTGCCTCTATTCTACCCTAAAAAAGCGGCACTCATATACCCCACCACCCTGCTTTCGTCGCCGCTTGCGTCGGCGCTGGTGCGGTAGTCGAGTACCAGCGGCTCCATGCCAAGCGCTTTGGCGGCTTCCATCATCGCCTCCATGCCGATCTTTCCGCACGCCTCGCACCCCTCACGCAGTCTGGTTACATCCAGCTCAGCCACCGCCTCAAGACAGACGCCGTCAAGCCGTTTGGCCTCGGCAAGAGAATAAAAATGGCTTAGGTCGGTACTGATCACCACGCCCGTCTTCTCATCTCGCAGGGCCCAGCCAATCACGTCGGCCAGCTTTTGGGGCCGTTCATCGCCGTAGACCAGCTCCACCGTGTTCACATCCGGCAGGTAATATTTCAAAAAGGGAAACTGCGTCTCGGTACTGTGCTCGGCGTGGGCGTCGGGATAAAACCCCAAACCGAACCGCTCCGCTATCTCTTTAGCCAGCGCCGTGTCGCCTTTGAGCGCCCCAAGCGGCGTGGCGTAGGCGTCAAACATACCCACGCTGGTACCCGGCAGATAGACCCGGTGGCTGGGGCCGATCACCAGCACCCGCTTCAAATCGGCGTTTTTGAGCAGTCGGTAGGCGGCGTTGGCGGTAAAACCGCTGTAAACGTACCCCGCGTGGGGCACCAAGACCGCCCGGGTTTTGATAGCCAGCTTCCTGGCGGACGGCACCCGCTTTCGCAACCAGTCGTTAAAGGTCTCAAAATAGCGTTGAAGTTCCTTCTCATCGGCCGGGTAGAACTGCCCGGCCACCACGGCTTCGCGTCTTGCGTTCATGACCATACCCCCTCGATTTTCCGGCCGCAGTGCGGACAACACCCGTCTGCCAGCCGGTTGGTTTCCACTCTAAATCCGCGCCGCTCTATCACCCTTTTTCCGCACCCGGGACAGTCGGTATGCGCCGATACGGGCACGTTACCCAAATAGACATAGTAAAGCCCCGCCTTTTTGGCGATCTCTTCGGCTTTTTGCAAAGTAGCCAAAGCGGTGGCGGGACGGTCGGTCATCTTGTAATCGGGGTGAAAGGCGCTCAAGTGCCACGGCACGTGCCGTCCCAGCTCCCCGGCGATAAAATCAGCCATCTCTTCCAGGCTCTTCTCATCGTCATTCACCCCCTCGATCAACAGGGTGGTCACCTCCACCCAGATGCCCGCCGCCACCATTCTGCGCAGGCTCTCTTTGACCGCCTCAAGCCCCCCTTTGAGCCGACGTTTGTAGTACCCCTCATCCCACGATTTGAGATCCACGTTGGCCCCGTCTACCCAGCCGCCCATATCCTCCAACACTTCCACGCTCTCAAAACCGTTGGTGACAAAAATGTTTTTGAGCCCCTTCTCTTTGGCCAGGTACCCCACATCCCTGGCATAGGGGTAAAAAACGGTGGGCTCGTTGTAGGTATAGGCCAGGACCCCGCAACGGTGCGCCAGGGCCAAAGAGACCATCTGTCGGGGCAAAACCCTCACCTCCTCATCCACCCGCGCCGTCTGGGAGATCTGCCAGTTTTGGCAAAAGGGGCATTGAAAGTTACACCCCACGGTCCCAAACGAGAGCGTGGCGGAGCCGGGTAGAAAGTGGTAGAGGGGTTTTTTCTCCACCGGGTCGACATTCAGCGCGCTCGGATGGCCGTAAACGAGGTTTTCCAGCGCGCCCCCGTCGTTTTTGTTGACGCCGCATAGACCCGTCTGCCCCTCTTTCAAGCGGCAGTAGTGGCGGCAAAGCAGACAGACAATCCGCCCGTTCTCCTCCTTTTTGAAATATCTCATTTCAACAACCTTGTAAATTTTCTTTATATTACTCCACTCAATTTTACCCCTTTTTACCCAAGGTGTCAAGAAAAATTTAAGTTTATGCTACAATCAAGTTATGCAAACCATGAAGATACCCCAAGAGGTCAAAAGGCGTTTTTTACAAGCCGACGCCCTGCTGATTACCGCCGGCGCCGGCATGGGTGTCGACTCGGGCCTGCCCGACTTTCGCGGCAACGAAGGGTTCTGGCGGGCCTACCCCGAAGCCAGACGGCTGGGGCTGAGCTTCGCGGAGTTGGCCAACCCCCGCTGGTTTGAGGAAGACCCCGCCCTGGCCTGGGCCTTTTACGGCCACCGCCTCCACCTTTACCGTACTACTCAACCCCACGAAGGGTTTAGTCTCCTTTTGCAACAGGCCCAAAAGCGCCAGGCGTGGTTTCTCTTTACCTCCAACGTCGACGGCCAGTTTCAAAAGGCGGGCTTTGACGAGGATCGGATTGTCGAGTGCCACGGCTCCATTCACCACCTTCAATGTACACGCTGTGACGCCGGCATTTGGCGCGCCGACGGGGTGACGGTTCCCGTTGACATGGCGCGCTTCAGGGCCCTGGATTGGCCCCACTGCCCCCAATGCGGCGCCACCGCCCGCCCCAATATCCTGATGTTTGGCGACTGGGGGTGGGACGCAAGCCGAACGCAAGCGCAGGAGGCCCGCTTTGAGGCCTTTTTGCGCCGGGTCGCCGACGAAAACCTGCGCCTGTGTATCGTGGAGATCGGCGCGGGCACCGCCGTGCCCACGGTGCGGCATACCGGCGAGGCGATCGCCGAGCGCCTGGGGGCCTTTTTGATTCGCATCAATCCCCGTGAACCGCAGATCGACCCCCAACTCGGCGCGGGTATCCCCCTGGGGGGCCTGGAGGGGTTGCGTGCCCTTTTATCCCGTTAACCATTCGCTAACAATTTTGCGTATAATTACTTCATGAAAAAAATTATCATAAATACAGCGCTATTCACTCTCCTGCTTGGCGGATGTGCCCACTCCCGGCAGTGGCTCGACGCGCAGCCGCCCCATTACGCCAAAGGGTATCGGGACGGTTGTCGAAGCGCCGAAAAGTGGTGGGAGAACAACCTGGCCGACTATAAGGTTTTGGATAAAACCCTAAAAGACGACCCTCTCTACAAAGAGGGGTGGCACAACGGATATGACCGATGCTACGGGGATATCGAAACGGAGATATGGATGAGTCGCGGCAGGTTCGGAGGGTAGGATATAATACGCCCATGTTTGTCCAAATCCTTTTAACCGCCACCACGATTCTGCTGATGATAAGCGGTTGCGCCAAACCGCAGGTCGATGTCGATTACGATCCCGCTTTTCGTCCCGAATCGGTCGCGACATTCACCGTAACCGAGAAACTCGACGCGAAACTCCCTCCTCTCGATATGCGCCGGGTTCGGCGGGCGGTCACGGTACTGCTTAAAGAGAAGGGCTACCGACCCGATCCTCCCGGCGACTTCACCGCCCGTATCGACGGGATGATCGTGCAGGACGTTCCGTCACATATCAGTTTCGGGTTCGGCGTCGGCAGTTACGGTCCCCACGGCGGGGGCGGTTTGGGCACCTCCGTCACCCCCACCGAAGACAAGCTCTCTTTGCGTCTTGATATGATCGACAACCGTCATCGCCGTATCTTCTGGAGCGCCTCGCTTTTCGAGAAGCTGCCCGATTTCAAAACGCCCGAGGAGCGGGCCCGTTTTTTCTATCAAGCGGTCGAAAAACTGTTGCGGCGATTTCCGCCCAAACCCTAAAGGAGAGGCCATGTCCAGACTTTACACCCTCTTTTTTGTTTTCATCCTGCTCATTGCGACGGGATGTTCCACCCTGCAGGTCAAAAGCGACTACAATCCCGACTTCCCTTTCGGGAAACTCCATTCGGTGGCCGTGCTCTATCCCAAAAGCGACAACGACATCCTTTCCCTGGCGCAACAGCGCTTCAAACGGGCCATCGAAGAGACTATGAAGGCCAAAGGATACCGCGTCACGGATCGGGAACATGCCGACTTCTTTATGGTTTTCCACCTGGACATCACGGAAAAACGACAGGTGGTAACCGACTACCAGATGATCGGTCTTTATCCCTACCGGCCCTTCTACGGGTACGGCATGGCCGTTCCCGTGGAGCGGGAATACACCTGGAACGAGGGGCGCTTCATTCTCGATGCCGTCACCCCACGTCAAAACACCATCTTCTGGCGGGGCATCGCCGTCGACCGCCTGCATGACTTCGATACCCCGCAGGAACGTCGGGCCTATATCCAGCGCGTCGTCAACGAAGTGCTCGCCAAATTTCCCCCCAAACCATCCAAAGGAGACCGTCCGTGATCATGCGATTGATACTTGCCGCCGCCCTCTTTCTGGTCGGCTGTAGCCACAAAACCTACGAAAGCGCCCGGCACGAAAACTACGATTTTGCCAAACTCAAAACCGTCGCCGTCATTCACCCCGACATCGATGACGCGGCCACGCGAAACGCCCAGAAACTCTTTGACAAAGCCTTTGCCCAGACCCTTGAGCAAAAAGGCTACAGTGTGGTTGGCGACCGCAGCAAGGCCGACTTTCTGTTAACCTACCACCTGGGCGTCACCGACACCCGCCACCTCTCCAACGACTACCGTGTCATCGGCATCGCCCCCACCTATTTCAGCCCCCACTACGGCCACTACGGCTACCACTACATGGTCGCGCCCTCCACCCAGTCCACCACCGCCCGGGAGGGAAAGATCATTGTCGAAGCCATCGATCCCAAAGCGGACAACCTGGTCTTCTGGAACGCCAAGATGACCGACCGCCTCAAAGCCTTCAAATCACCCGAAGAGCGTGCCGCGTTCATCAAAAAAGTGGCCCAAAAAGTACTCTCTACCTTTCCCGACCGAAAATAGTCCCCTCCTGAGAGCAACGGCGGAAGCGATACCGTTTTCCGCCATCCCCTTTCACCTCGATCGGCCCGATGATGATGTTAATTTCCGTCATTTTCCCTCTTTTAAGTTTGGCGCCGCTATACTTACTGATCGTTAAGTAAGGAAAAGGCGTGAGGGAAAACAAAAAGGGGAAAATTCTCAACATCGCGGCACGGCACTTTTCCCGCTACGGCTACGCCAACGCCTCACTGGAGGAGATCGCGGCCGAATCGGGCGTGACCAAGCCGGCCATCTATTACCATTTCAAAGACAAATCCGACCTCTACGAAGCGGTCCTGACCGACAGGCTTTCCCAGTTGGCCTGGGATGTCGAAACCGTCTCCGACACGGCCGATACCCCGCAGGTGCGTCTTCGACGCTACATCGAGACCTTCGGCTCTTTTTTGGAGACCCATCCCTGTTTCGCGGCCATCCTCTCCCACGAGTTCGCCGACAACGGTACCCAACTCCCCGAAAGCGCCGCCGACGCTCTCGCGAATATCCTGCAAACCCTCACGGCCATCCTTAACGACGGGGTCGAACAGGGGGTTTTCGCCATCAAAAACCCCATCGTCATCCAGATGATGATCGTCTCCACCCTGATCGTTCACCAGACGACCGACAAACTGAGAAAGCGGGTGGCTTCCCGTATCGAGAAGTCTTTTCACCTTCCGCCCGTACCCAATATCCAGGGCATCGCCCGACTCTTATCCCACCATATCCTCTTAGCCGTTCAAAAGGAGCCGACATGAAAAGATCCATCGGGTCTCTTCTCTGTTTTTCCGTTCTACTTCAGGCCGCGACCATTCACGACCTGTTTCAAGCCCTCAGGCATCAGCCGCAAACCCGGCTGGACGAGATGCAGAGCCGTTACGCCAAGCTGGCGTCGCGCAAAGTGCGGGACGCTTTCTATCCGACCGCCACACTCTTTGCGACATACGAGCACTACAACGCCCCCACCAACCTGCGGCCTCTCTCCCCGACCGAGAGCCTGGCCCTGGGCAAGAGCAACGAACCGCTCCCCTTCGCCACCACCATCGAGCGCATCGGCGCGGATGTGCAGATGCCCCTTTTTGTCAAAGAGCTCTTCAGCCTCTCCGAAGCGGCCAAAGCCCGTATGCAAAGCGCCCGGGCCAAAAAACGGCTCAACTTCCTGCAAAACGAGGCGACGATTCTGGGAGACAACGCCCAATGGCTCTATCTTGTGGCGAGCCGTCAGGCGATTGACGCCCGTATCCACTCCATCCAAAAGAGTCTGGAGGACGCCCGAATCGCCGTACAGAGCGGCAAAGCGCCGGGTATTCGGGTAGATAAACTGGAAGCGGCGCTCTTGCGGCTTCAAAACGGCGCCAACGACCTCGATATCGCCGTCAACGGGATCAAAAGCCGCCTGACGGCCCTGACCGGAATACGCCTGCAAAATCCCGTGGCACTTCACCGCCGTGCCTCCGCCTCTTTGAAAGAAGAGAAACTCTTCGCCCTCGATCCGCTGCGCCACACCCTGAAAGCCAAACGCAAAGAGCTGGATGCCCAGAAAGACCGCCTCTATCCCAAACTGATAGCCAAGGCCACCTGGAGCGAAAATTACGGACAAAACGCCGTCGCCTACCAACCCGGAAGCGCCGACGATGTGCACCGCGGGTATGGTAGTTACGCCTTCAACCTCTCTATTCCCCTTTTTGAAAAGAGCCGCTACACCGCCATCGAACAGGCCAGAATCGCCTGGCAGAAAGAGCGTTACGCCCTTCAGAAAGAGGAGCAGGAGCTCACGGCCAGGGCCGAAGCGCTGCAAAAAAACCTCTCGCTGCACCGACGGGCCGCCGAACTGGCCAAAAAAGAGAGCGCGGCCCAGCGCAAACTGCTGCGATACGCCAAAGTGGCCTACCGAACCGGCCGCATCAGCGAAGAGGAGTATTTGAGATACGAGGAGGCGCTGATGGAGGCGCAAAGCAAGATAGCCCGCGCCGAAGCGCTGCAATGGCAGACCCTGGCGCAACTGGCCGTCATCTACGGCAACGACCTGGCCGAACTGGTCGAATAACCTGGAAGGAATGACTATGCGAATGATTAAACGTTTTATCTGGATCATCCCCGTCGCGGCACTGGTGGCGCTGGGAGTTCGTACCCTCAAACACAAGCGCGAGGCCGACACCCGCATCCCCCCGGCCAAAACCTACGCCGTCACCGTCGAAGCCCTGCGGCCCCAACCCCAAAACGTCACCCTCACCCTCCCCTTCGTCGCGCAGGTGGGCAACGACCGTGACGTGGCCCTTTCGACCCGCGTATCCGCCAGATTGCTTACCTGCAAACCCGAAGGCTCGAAAGTACGCAAGGGCGAGGTGGTCGCCACGCTGGACGAGAGAGACCTTCAGGCCAAAGCCGAGGCGCTCCGCCACGAAATCGCCGCGACAAAGCGCCAGATGGAGGCGGCGCAAACTTCTCTTAAAACCCTGCTGGCCAGCCACGCCCGCAGCGAAAAGCTGATGAAGGTCAACGGCATCTCCCGCGAGACCTTTGAGGCCGAAGAGGCCAAAATCGCCGAAGCGCGAAGCCGGGTGGCCGAGATATCGGCCAAACGCCAGAGCCTCGAGGCTTCCCTGACCGCCGTGACGCAACAGCGCGACTATACCCTTTTGCGCGCCCCGGTGGAAGGCATCGTCTCAAAAACCTACCTCAACCCGGGCGATATGACGTTGCCGGGCAAACCCCTCATGCGTATCCGTTCCGCCAAAGGGGATTACCTGCTGGTTCGGCTTCCCATGAACGTCAAACCGCTGGCACTGCGCTATGAACAAAAGAGCTATCCCCTGACACCGCTTAAAGGAACCCAAAACGGCCTTCTACGCTACCGAACCCCCGTTTTGGGCCTGG
This sequence comes from Campylobacterota bacterium, assembly GCA_013153475.1. Classification (GTDB taxonomy): domain Bacteria; phylum Campylobacterota; class Campylobacteria; order Campylobacterales; family Hydrogenimonadaceae; genus Hydrogenimonas. The sequence continues at coordinate 12,072 of JAADEJ010000041.1, read as the reverse complement.
GATTGGCGGCGGACAGTTTTGTCAATGTCGACATCGTCACCTACCGGGGAAAAGGCTTGCTTTTACCCCCCGACGCCCTGCTGCGCCAGGGGGGCCGGACACGCGCTTTCGTGATTGAAAACGTGCAGGCCCACCCGACGGAGGTCAGGATTTTGGCCAAAGGGGTGGAAGGCTACCTGGTAGACGCCCCCGATCTCATCGGCCGGCCCGTCGCCGTGGCCAAACCCGACGTTTTGCTCAAACTCACCACGGGCCTGTCGGTACGTACCCAAAAGGACGAGTAGATGTTCGAGTTTTTCTACAAGCGTCCCTATACCCTGTATAGCCTTATTGCCGCCTTCTTTTTCCTGGGCATCGTAGCACTGGTGGATCTGCCCAAAAACCTCTTCCCCGACGCCAACCGTCCCCAGGTGATCGTCATAACACAGGTTCCCGGCGCCACGGCCCAGACCGTGGCCAACACCGTTTCCAAACCGATCGAGGAGGAGGTCTCCCGGCTTGGATTCGTGCGCGACGTCAGCTCCATCAACGTGGCCAACTTCTCCATCGTCAGCGCCGAGTTTGAGTACAAAAAAGCCCTGGCCGACGCGGCGGTGGACGTAGCCAACGCCCTCTCCATCGCCAAAGGGCGACTGCCCGAAGGGGTCAACCCCTCCATCTATACCGCCGGCGACTTCACCCTGCCCGCCGACGTTATCGCCGTCTATCCCAAAAACGGCGATCTTTCGCTGGATGAGATACGCAAAATCGCCGACAACTTCATCAAGCCCTACCTGTTGGCCAACCCCGCCATCGGCAACGTAGAGGTTTTCGGCGGCTACCAAAGCGCTATCCGTGTCGAGGTCGACCCATTCAAGGCCAAAGCCTACGGTCTTTCTGTCGATACGCTCATCAACAAAATCCGATCACTCGACAAAGACCTGCCCATCGGCTTTTTGAAAAACGACAACAACTACTACACCCTCACCTTCTACGGTGAAAAGAGCCGCGTGGGCGCCCTGGAGGCTCTGCCCGTCGCCCCCAATGTGCGCCTGGGCGATATCGCCCACATCACCTGGAGCCATCAGGACCGCATGAGCGGGTATCTGGGCAACGGCAGGGAGGCGGTGGCCCTGGCCGTCCAACGCGCCCCCGGCGGCGCGGTACTGGCGGTCTCCGACGCGGCCAGAAAAGCGATGAAGGAGCTGGAGGCCCGCTATCCCAATATCGGTTTCACCATCGCCGACACCCAGCGCGACATCATCGAAACCGCCAACACCAATATGCTCGAAGCCTTAAGAGACGCCATTGTCTTTACCCTGCTGGTGCTGATGTTCTTTCTGGGCAATTTCCGGGCCATTATCGCCGCGGGGCTCTCCATTCCCATGGTCTTTTTCGCCACCATGGCCATCATCTGGCTCACCGGCGGTGAACTTAACACCGTTGTCTACACCGGCATCATCCTGGCGCTCGGTATGCTCATCGACGACGCGGTGGTGGTGCTGGAGAATATCGAGCGCCACCTGACCGAAGAGCACGAGAGTCTCCAAACCGCCATCACCAACGGTACCAAAGAGGTGTTGGGGCCTGTTTTTGCCGGTACCATCGCCACCACGGCGATCCTCTTTCCCCTGATGTTCGTGGGCGATTTTCCCGAAAAGATCTTCCGTCCCCTCATCGAAACGCTCATTATCGCCCTTTTTGTCAGCTGGTTTCTCTCGATCACCTTCATTCCCCACCTCTCAAGCTGGCTCTATCGCAACGGAACGGGTAAGACCCGGGTAGAGGCGTGGTTCGAGCGCTTCTATCAAAACACCGCCGGACGGCTCATCGCCCCTTATGAAAGCGTGTTGCGTTTTTCCCGGGGCGGACGGCATTGGCTTCGCGTCGCCTTTTTGACTATCGCGGTTTTGGTGCTGATGGGCGGCAGTCTGCGCCAGATCATGCCTACCATCGGCCGGGATGTCATGCCCCCGATGGATACGGGCATCATCAAGGCCCAGGTCGCCTTTAGCGCCAACGACACGGTCGAGACGGCCCAACAACGGCTCAAACCCTTTCTTGCCTGGCTCCACAGTCAACCGTGGGTACGCATGAGCTCCGTGGCCGTGGGTACCGAGCCGGGGGTTCTCTCCATGGGCAACGGCAACCTGCCCGCCGAGGCCACACTCACCATCAACGCCGTCAACCGCTTTGAGCGCAAACAGAGCATCTGGGAACTGGAGGGGATCATCCGTGACAAACTGGCCCGACTCCGGGGCGTCACCCGCCTGGATGTCTTCGATTTCGGCGCCACGGCGCTTTCGAGCATCAAGGCGCCGCTGGATGTGCGCATCCGTTCCGATCGCTGGGAGAACCTTCCTCCCAAGGCCCACGAGGTGCTCGAGGCACTCAAAGATGTCCGGGGATTGACCTCCATCTACCAAAGCTGGGACAACAACTTCCAGGAGATCGCCCTGCAGATCGACACCCAAAAGGCGCTTTTCTACGGTATCACGCCTCTGCAGATTGCGGCGCAGTTGCCGGTACGGGGCCAGATCACGGCGCTGGGTTCCAAATACGCCTCCTTAAACACCCAGCCGGTGCGCCTCTACCTTGAGAAGAGGTATACCGGCAATATTGAGGCCCTGCGCCTCTTTCCTATCACCACCCCCAAAGGCACCGTACCGCTGGCGGAACTGGCCCACGTCAACTTCCGTCTCACCCCCGCCAAAATCGAGCGCGACCAGATGCTCTACAGCATCGACGTGGGCGGTTACCGGAGCAAACGACCCGTCACCCATATCACCGACGACGCCATCGAGGCGCTCAAAAAGGTCTCCACCGACGGGGTGCTGATCTCCCAGGAAGGGGACATCAAACAGCTCGACGACAGCTTCGCCCGCATGATCAAATCGATCGCCATCGGGGTGGTGATTTTGCTCATGACGCTGATCTCCATCTACCGATCGGTCCGCCTGGCGCTGGTGATGATCCTGGTACTGCCGCTCTCCATGATCGGCGGGGCGTGGGGAATGCTGCTCTTTGACAAACCCAGCTGTATGCCCAGCCTCATCGGCGTACTGCTGTTGTTTGGCATCATCATCAAAAACGCCGTCTTGCTCATAGACTTTTACAAAAACTACGAAAAAGAGGGAGAAGCCCCCTTCGAGGCGGCGCTGGAGAGCGTACGGGTGCGCTTTCGGCCCGTCATGATGACGGCGTTTGGCACCATTGCCGGCATGATTCCCATCGCCACCGAACAGGCGGTGGGGCTGGAGCGTCTAAGTCCCCTGGCCGACGTGGCCATCGGCGGCCTGGTGGTGGGTACCCTGCTGACCCTCATCTACGTGCCGCTCTTTGCCTACGTCACCGACCCGGCCAACCGCAAAAAGGTATGATACAATTGCCCAAATTTTTTACGCGGAGAGAAAGAGCATGCAAATCACGGTAGTCGACCAAAAACGCGCCGATATCCAGGCCGACGCGGAGATTGTCTGCGTCGTGGGCAAAGATTTCGATCACCCCTGGATCGAAGACAAAGAGCTACTGACACTGGCGGGCTTTCAGGCGGAGCAGGACGAGACCTCTTTTCTGCCCGAAAAGCGGCGCCTGTATGTCGGTGTGGAGTCACTCGAACACGACCTGGTGCGCAGCGCCTACGCCGCGGCCGTCCGTGCCCTGCGCGAAACCCCTCTGCAAACGATCAAAACCGGACTCTATCTTGGCAAATGCTCGGCCCAGAACATCAAAGCGACCGCCGAGGGGTTGATACTGGGCGATTACGTCTATGACGCCTACAAGAGCCAAAAGGCCAAACACCCAATTCAAAAGGTGATCATCGCCGCCGAAGATTTCAACGACAAAACAGTTGACGCGCAAAAGGCAAACAGCTACGTCCAAAGCGCCGCCATTGTCGCCGAGGCGGTCAACTACACCCGCAGTCTCGTCAACACCCCGCCCGACGAGATGACCCCCGCCGAGCTGGCCCGCAAGGCTGAAGCCCTGGCCGAAACCAACCGGCTTGAGTGTACCGTGTTGGACGAAAAAGGGCTGGAAGCCGAAAACATGGGGGCCTTCCTGGCCGTCAGCCGCGCCAGTGCCCACCCGCCCCGGCTCATCCACCTGGCCTACAAACCGGCCGATCCGCTCTTTAAGGTGGCGCTGGTGGGCAAGGGGCTGACCTACGACAGCGGGGGGCTCAGCCTCAAACCCAGCGACTTTATGGTCACCATGAAAGCCGACAAGTCAGGCGCCTGCGCGGTACTTGGCATCATCAAAGCCGTCAGCGAACTGGGCCTGCCGGTAGAGGTGCACGCCATTGCCGGCGCCACGGAGAACATGATCGGCGGCGACGCCTACAAACCCGACGACGTGCTCAAGGCCAAAAACGGCACCACCATCGAGGTGCGCAACACCGACGCCGAGGGACGCCTGGTGCTGGCCGATTGCCTCTGCTACGCCCAGGATAAGGTACAACCCGACTACCTGCTCGATCTGGCGACCCTGACGGGCGCGTGCGTGGTGGGCGTGGGCGAGTACACCACCGGCGTCATGGGCCACAGCCGCGCCCTCAAGCACAGCTTCTCCAAAGCGGCCGCCAACGCCGGGGAGTTCACCTGCACCCTCCCCTTTAACCGCCATCTGGCCAAACTCCTTAAAAGCGAGGTGGCCGATGTGTGCAACATCGCCTCATCCCGCTACGGCGGCGCTGTTACCGCCGCGCTCTTTTTGGATCGTTTCGTTGAGGAGGAGATGAAAGAGAAATGGCTCCACCTGGATATCGCCGGGCCGGCCTATGTGGAGAAAACCTGGGGCTACAACCCCTCCGGCGCCAGCGGCGCGGGGGTACGCATGTGTGTCAAGTGGCTGGAGCAAAGTGTCAGGGAGCGCCAAAAAGCGGCCCATTAGGGGCCGGTTACTCCTTTCTGCCCTTTTTGGGCATCTTCAATACCACAACCATCACAATTACCACCACCGCCAGAAGACCGATCCGAATCCACTCGTCCTGCATATTGACTCCTTGGAGCAAAAGATTTTGCGATCATACCATAAGCCCGTTATCTCCCCCTCTCTTTTCCCCTTTTTTTACTTAAATTTAACTTTTTTAAACATTTTTTCAAACTGCTTCAGCTATATTATGGAGAATCTATCAATTCTGATCGACAACGGTGGCTGATATGGAAAAAGAGTGGGAAGAGAAAAGAAGAAGCCGCGGCATCCTGATACCGCTCTTCTATCTGGCGCTGGAAGCCGTTTTGCTACTCCTGATTCTCGATATCTTCAAAACATTGCGGATCGAGACGATCACCCAAATCGTGACCATCATACTCTCACTCTACTTTTTTCTCTCCTGTCTTCCCCGCTTTCTGAGAGTCGTGCGGCGCCAAAAACCGATGCGCACGGTAACGGCATCGCGTCTTTATCGCTAAATCGTCCCGGTTGATTTCACCCCTCCTCTTTGGTATAATCCCCCCATTTCACTCATTACCCAAGGAGTCTGACATGGGTCTTCCCGTCGGCATCGTCGGCCTGCCCAACGTAGGCAAATCGACCACTTTCAACGCGCTGACCAAAGCGCAAAACGCCGAAAGCGCCAACTACCCTTTCTGCACCATCGAACCCAACAAAGCGGTGGTGCCCGTTCCCGATCCCCGGCTTGAGGAGTTGGCCAAAATCGTCAATCCCGAGCGCATCCAGCACTCCACCATCGACTTCGTGGACATCGCCGGCCTGGTCAAAGGGGCCAGCAAGGGCGAGGGGCTGGGCAACCAGTTTCTAAGCAATATCCGCGAAACGGAGATGATCCTGCACATGGTGCGCTGTTTTGACGACGGCAACATCACCCACGTGGAAGGCTCTATCGACCCTTTGCGTGATATCGAGATCATCGAAAGCGAGCTGATCTTCGCCGACATTCAGCAGTTGGAGAAAAAGATCGACCGTCTGGCCCGCCAGGCCAAAACCGGCGACAAGAAGATCCGTGCCGTACTGGAAGTGGCCCAGGCGCTGATGAAGCACATGGAAGAGCTTCAACCCGTCTCTACTTTTGCCGACCGCAAGAACGAAGCTTTCGTGCAGCTGGACAAAGAGCTTCGTTTTTTAAGCAACAAACCGGTCATCTACGGCGCCAACGTGGACGAAGAGGGCCTGCTGGAGGACAACGCCTACGTCAAAGCGGTCAAGGAACACGCCGAAAAAGTCGGGGCGGACGTGATTAAACTCTGCGCCAAAATAGAAGAGGAGCTGGTTCAGCTCGAACCCGAGGAGGCGGAAGAGTTTTTAAAAGAGCTGGGCATTGAAGAGTCGGGGTTGGACAAGATCATCCGCACCGCTTTTGATCGACTGGGGTTGATCAGCTACTTTACCGCCGGCGTCAAAGAGGTACGGGCCTGGACCATCCACAAAGGATGGAAGGCCCCCAAAGCCGCGTCGGTCATTCACAACGATTTTGAAAAAGGTTTCATCCGCGCCGAAGTGATCGCTTATGAAGATTTCATAAAATACGGCGGGGAACAAGGGGCCAAAGAGGCGGGGAAAATGCGCCTGGAAGGCAAAGATTACGTGGTACAGGACGGCGACGTCATGCACTTTCGCTTCAACGTCTAAGCGCCCGCCGCATCCCGGGCCGCTGTTTCATAAACTTTCAACCCCTCCTGCTTCGCGCTCTCATTCTGAAGCTTGCGAAGCTCCTGGAGCGCTTTGAGCTCTTCGGCCCGGGCCGATGCCGCTACGGCATAATCTTGAGGGCTGGGATCGGCGGGCGCCATGGCCGCGGCGGCGACCTGTCGCATTTTTCTGACCGTCTCTTCCGGGTCTTTGCCGGGCGACACGGCAATAGGCACCTCGCCGCCGACGGCGTATTGTCTCTTGTCGGGCCCCTCCTGATAGGTATAACTGGCCCCTCCCGTCGCGATCCCGCCCGCCGCGGCAAGGTGGGCCGCCTCATGAGAGCGCACCTGGGTATCCCTGGCCTGTAGCCGGGCCACTTCGGCCCGCTGGGCCGCGTCCAGATCGTCGGCGTTTCGCGCAACCTCTTTTCCCGCCTGACGAAGGAGCTCCGTTTTTTCGGTTTTCTGTTGCGCGAGCAGATCCGTCCCGTTGCTAAGTCCCGCGCCATGGAAAGAGAGGCCCGCCACCCGCATCTTAGCGCTCCGTCAACCGCCCGACCCGCTCGCCAAAGCGTACTTTCCTGCCTCTGGCAACCTCGACATCCAGCAGGCCCGGTTCGGCGAAAACCAGCACCGTTGAGCCCATTTTGAACATACCGAGCTCCTCGCCCTTTTCCAATATCACCGGCTTGTCATCGTATCGGTAGAGCGTGGGCGACTCGGCCTGGGCGTTGGTGTGAATGCGCGGATCGAACCGCAGGGTCATCTTACCCACATTCAGCGCCCCTACCAACACCATAAAAAACGTCCCGCCTTTGTCTGTGCGACACTCCAAAATCACCCGCTCATTCTCCACAAAGAGGTTTTTGCGCTTGCGCAATGAGGGCATATTGACCGGATAGAGCGCCCCGGGCCGATGCAGGGCCGAAAGCACCCGCATTCGGCAGGGCACATGGTAGCGGTGATAATCTCTAGGAGAGAGGTAGAAGTTGATGTAACTGCCTTTACGCAAACGCCCGGCCCCCTCTTCATAGGTTTCGGTCAGTAGCGCCTCCACCGAATAGCTCATCCCTTTGATCTGCAGGGCCTGATCCTCTTTGAGTCTCCCGCACTCGGTAACCAACGCGTCAACCGGAGAGATAAAAGCCTCCGATGCCCTGTCAACGGGTCGCTCTTTGCGCAGTTCCCTGGTAAAGAGCTTGTTGAGCGTGGGGTAGGTTTCAGGGGGCGCGAACTCGCGCATATCCAACCCCATCACATTCACGTATGTGCGGTTGATAAGTGTTTGCAGGGAGGAAGGGAAGGCATGATCGGCAAACGCCCCGAACCAGCGGGAGATCGTGTTGGTGATATGCCCGGCCATTTACTGAATCCTCTCCAGCGCCTCTTCCATCAGGGTAATGTGGTAATCTTCCTGGTAGTTGATAAAGTTGAAAAAGCGCTGAAAACTCTCCTCGTCCACCGCTTCGGCCAAAGCCCGGCACTGCTCCTTGGCCCCTTTTTCCTCCTCAATGCCCTCTTCAAGGAACTTTTTGAGTGAGTCAAAGCGGTAGATCTCACTTGTGACCATCCTGGGTACCGAAAGGATCCCCATCTTGGCCATGATTCGGGCAAAAGACTTGAGGTGAAACTTCGACTCATCAATCAGGATCTGGAAAATCTCGTGCAAACGCTTGTCTTCCACCCGCGTCTGGGCATAGGAGTAGATGACAATCAGCTCATACTCCTTGTAGCTTTCCTCGAACAAAAAGAGCATCAGCGCCGCCAACGCCTCCTGCGAAAAGCTCACACCGTCAACCGTCATGGAGCGATCGAACGCGCCGATTTTCGTCTCTCTTTCAAACGCACCGGCCAGCTCCTTGCGGATAAACCCAAGATCATGCAGCATCCGTTTGGCCAGCGGGTCGCCGTCGTCGCTCAATTGCACCTCAATCCGCGCCAGCGCCTCGTCACAGAAACGGGCCGCTTCCCCTTCGGTGGCAAACCGCAAACGGATACCGGGCCGTTCCCAACTGTATTCGATGCCCCGTTTGACAAACATATCCTCCACAAAGCGCAGGTGGCGGTAGAGAATCTCGGCATAATCGTAAAGCGTCTCGCCCCATGCCCTCTCTTCCGCCGCAAAAGAGGCAAAGAGCAGCCGAAGCCACCCCTCGTGAATGGAGACAAAAAGTCGTTTGGCCATCGTTTATCCTTCCTGGGTATTGTCAAAAATCTGCTTGCCCATCGCCTCGGGGTCGCAACGCTGGGTGATCATACGGGTGGGCACCACCGCGTCCGGATCATCCGCTTTGGCTTCGAGATGCTCCAGGGCGGCGTAAAAGGCTTCGGCCACCAATTCGGTACAGGCCGCCTCCTCAGGGGGCACGTTGTCAAGCTTGGAGAGCATGATCCGCGTCAGCTCTTTGGCCTCTTCCACCTCCACACCCTTGACGGTATCGGTAAAGATGGAGCCGGCTACGATGGTGGTCATGCAGGCTTTGGCCTGAAACGCGATATCGACAATTTTGTCACCTTCTACCTTCAGGTAGACAATCACCATCTCCCCGTTTTCGGGGTTTTTGCCTATGCCCGTGGCGTCGGCCTCTTCCAGTTTGCCGTAGTTGCGCGGGTGCATCATGTGCTCCAGCGTCAGGTCGTACAGTTCGTTTTGTTCCATGGTTGACATTCGTATACACTTTACGGTTTGAATTTCTGAAAAGAAGATTATATCACACTCTCCACCCCTCCCCATTCAGAGACCCCGGATAGCCTGAAATCCCATTTCCCGGCATCTGAAGCGCTCAGGCGCCTCGTTCTTTTCACGGAGTAGTTTCCTTACACCTTTCAACTTTTCACTGTTACTTTTTTAACAATTTTCTACAATTGTAAATTGTGTTTCTTACTGTTTTCTTGCATTTTGAAATAAAACATTGTACAATGAGCGCGTAAATCTACCATAAGGATAGCCTAATGAAAAAAGCCGAATTCGTTCAGGCGGTCGCCGAAAAAGCGGGACTGTCCAAAAAAGATACCGAAGCCCTGCTTGACGCCGCCATCGAAACCATTACCGAAGCGCTCGCCGCCGGCAAAAGCGTGAGCTTTATCGGTTTCGGCACCTTCACCACTGCCGAGCGCGCCGCCCGCAAAGCCAAAGTTCCCGGTACCGGCAAAGTGGTCGATGTTCCCGCTACCCGCGCCGTCAAATTCAAAGTGGGTAAAAAACTCAAAGAAGCGGTCGCCAAATAAGGGCCGCTTTTTTACGCAAACACCAGAATTTAATAGGTGTTTAAGGTACCAAGCTTTACAATTCGGGTCGAAAAGCGATGGGGTACCAGTCGCCGGGGTGGTGAAACTGGTAGACACGTCAGACTCAAAATCTGATGGGCGTTAGCCCGTGCCGGTTCGAGTCCGGCCCTCGGTACCATAATTGTAACTCATATGCGGGAGTAGCTCAGTGGTAGAGCACAACCTTGCCAAGGTTGGGGTCGCGGGTTCGACCCCCGTCTCCCGCTCCATCTTTTTGACTCTTTTATCTTTCATCTTTTTTTTAACCAAACCCCTCTTTTCGGCCAATCATTTTGACGAAACGATACGCCAAAAGTTACGAACATCCTATCTTCAACGCTACCCCTCGTTACACATCGATACCATTATCCTGCAGGCGCCGCCTCATTCCGACTCTTTCAAGAAAAACGATACCTGCCAAATACGACTCAATCCCCGAAACCTTCGCAACAACCACGGTTCCGTCATTCTTCAGTGCGGGCACCGCACCCGTTTCTACCGTTACCGTATCAAAGGGAAAATCGGGGTATATAAAGCGATTCATCAAATAAAAAAAGATAGAATCATTACACCAAACGACACGACGGCCGCGACCGTTCCGTTCAAACGGTTCGGTGCCCCGCCGCTTCTGTTCGACGAAGCAAAAAGGTACCTGGCCCATTGCAATATCGCCAAAGGCAGGGTATTGACCGCACGCATCGCCGGCCCCGTTCCCGGTGTCGTCAAGCACGAAAGGATCCGTTGCGTCTATCGAGACGGCGCCGTGACGGTGGAGTTTGACGCCACCGCCCTGCAAAGCGGTAAAAAAGGCGACATGATCACCCTGCGCAGGGATGACGGCAAAACCCTCAGGGGCGTGGTTGTCGGCAAAAACGAAGTGGAGATTCGATGAGACTGGCCATAGCGATCACGGGCGCGAGCGGTGCAGGCGTGGGAGAGCGTTTTCTTCAGCTTCTGCCCCCCAACGTCACGCCTTACCTGATTCTTTCCGAAAACGCCCGCAAGGTGCTGCGTTATGAAGAGAAACGGGTCTTTGACGAAAAGGACATCGCCGCGCCGCCGGCGTCGGGCTCCTTTCCCGTCGACGCCATGGCCGTCATACCGTGCAGTATGAACACACTGGCCAAGATCGCCTGCGGCATCGCCGACGACCTGACCACCCGGGCCGCGGCGGTCACCCTGAAAGAGCGGCGCACGCTTTTGCTGGCGCCGCGGGAGATGCCCTTTTCAGCCATCGCCTTGGAGAATATGCTCAAACTCTCCCGCTTAGGCGTTATCATCGCCCCGCCGGTCATGGGCTATTACGCCGAACACGACAGCGTGGAGGCGATGGAGCGGTTTGTGATAGGCAAGTGGTATGATCTGCTGGGCATCGAGCATAACCTCTATCAACGCTGGAGAATCGAGGAAGTATGAGTGTCATCTATCCCGGAACCTTTGACCCCATCACCAACGGCCACATGGATATCATTACCCGGGCCGCCCGCCTCTTTGACGAAGTGATTGTCGCCGTAGCCGCCTCCGAATCGAAAGGGCCCATGTTTGGCCACGCCGAGCGCGTCGCCATGGCCGAGGCCGCCTGCAAAAACCTCTCCAACGTCCGGGTCGAGGGGTTTTCGGGTCTGCTGGTCGACTTTTGTCACACCGCCAACGCCCATATTGTCATTCGGGGCCTGCGGGCCGTCAGCGATTTTGAGTATGAATTGCAGATGGGCTACGCCAACGCCTCTCTCGATCCCGAGATTGAGACCCTCTACCTCATGCCAAGCCTGCAAAACGCCTTCATCAGCTCTTCGGTGGTGCGGGCCATTCTGGCCCACGGGGGGCGCTACAGCCATCTTGTCCCCCCGGAAGTGGCCGCGTTGATCCAAAAGGAGCATCCGTGTACATAGCCTTTGAGGGGGTCGATACCGCCGGCAAAAGCACCCAGATCGAGGCGCTGGCCCTACGCCTGGGCGATTGCGTGGTAACCAAAGAGCCGGGCGGCACGCCCCTTGGGACAAAACTGCGGGCCATTTTACTGGAAGAGGGGGGTCTGCATCCCAGAAGCGAAGCCCTTCTCTTTCTGGCCGACCGGGCCGAACATACCGAGCGCGTAATTCGCCCCAACCGCCACCGGCTGATCCTCTCGGACCGCTCACTGATCTCCGGCATCGCCTACGCCGCCGTGAATGAGGAGATTCCCCTGAACACGCTGATTACGCTTAACCGCTTCGCCGTCGACGACCTTCTGCCC
>JAADEJ010000090.1 GCA_013153475.1 Campylobacterota bacterium | reverse complement strand
CGCGAACCGCAGATAAAGTTTTTGCGAAAGAGTTTCGAGACACTCAAAGCCCTTTCGACCCTGCCTATCGCGGACCCGAACGCCTACCGGGCCTACCTGGGGGCCTACCCGGGGTTCGCTAGGTACTACTCGCTCAACCAGTCTCTTTACTACAACGGCCGGCACAGCCGCAGAAAACTCTACAAAACCGCGTGGTACGAAACCCAGGACAGGCAGCAACTGGCGTGGTTTTTGGCTTTTGAGAAGAAGTTCGACGACCCGGCTATTCAGAGGCTTTACGGTAGAAAATTGGCCAAAAACAGGGTGATGCTCTACACCGCCATCCTCAACATCGCCGAAGACCTGATTGAAATGAGCTTTGTCAAAGGCACCTTTTCGTGCGACAACGAGTCCTTTAGGACGTATGTGAGGGTCCGAAACCTTTTGATTGGCAAAGTTCAAAATCTGGACCGACTGATATGGTCGATCCCCAAACTCAAAAAAGAGAACGAAAAGCTCGGCAAAGAGGGCGGGGTGCTTTTTGCGCTCTCCCCCAGAGAGATCGACATCATCTACGACGCCTACATCAGCCTATACGCCCCCATGGCCTTTAAATACATCGGCACCAAAATCTGCGGCTACGAGGTGTATGGTAAACCGGCCAATATCCAGGGGTACGATACGGAAGAGAGGGATATGACGGAAGCTTATGAAAGTTTTCTGCGAACCATCGAAAAGATTCGAAGAGGGGAGTATTGATGGGGCGGTCAGTTGACGCTCACGCCTCTTTTTTGTGTAAAAATGCATTTTCCCCATATTTTGTCGTTTTGGCCCGTGGTGATGCCGCAGCGTAATGAAAAAACGAAAACCGGTATAATAATTCCAAAAGCAACGGATTGACGGAAAAGGGTTGCTTGGTCATAAGGGATGGGGTGTGACGATCAACTGGATGTTGTTGACGGTGTTGGTGCTTTTGACACTTCGCAAGAGATTGCTCAAAGCCGTAGGTTTGGATACCAGGATGGCCCACGGCCTTTATATCGTTGCGATGACGGGACTTTTGGCGATCGGGTATAGATACCCCTCTTTGTTCACTTTTGAGGGCTTGATCTATCAAAGGCGGCTGGCCGGCACCATTGAAGAGGCGATCGGCAGGATACTCGGTTCCGGTGTGACGGCGGCAGGCCGTTTCGATATACGTAAATCGGTGGGACAAAAATTTTACGAGAGAAACTATACCGTGGCGGTATGGCTCGAAAAAGAGGGACACAGGTACCTGATGGCCGGACGATTACGGTGTACCCCGGTAGAGGGGTGCCGTTTTCTTCGTGGCCCTCTGTTTCTTGACGAACGCTTTGTTGAGCAGAGAAAAAAGGGAAAAACCGTCATAGACGATGCGGGGTTTGTTTTTGAGTCCGGTTATATGACGGACCGATGGTGTGCCGACTACCGGGTTTTGGCACAGTTGAAACAGAAGATGAGAAAAGATGGCGAAACGGTAGAGGAGGTACGAAATATCGGGGGAAAAATGGAGGCGGACGGTGGGGGAGACCGTGTGGGGTACGACTATCTGCAAAGTTGTAAGGCGACGTTGCGGCTTTCTGACGGCAGGCTTTTCGATGTGCGTTATGAGATTTTCGAGAATATGTTTGCAAAAGTGGAAGTTTTCCTGAAATCCGGCGGTCATAAGAGCGCTGTTACGAAAAATGGAGTAAGATCGTCATATCTCACTTTGAGAGGTCTTCCGACCGAGAAGGAAGAGTGATGGAAGAGAAAGAGCAGTGGAGAAGCGAAAGCGATAGGTTTTTCCTCTTTTTGCGTGAACAGGTACTTGCCACTTTGTGCATGAAAACGCCCCTGACCATGACCATTGTCATGGTGATCGCGACGGGGTTTGTCTATTTTATCTGGGGTGATTTCGCCCATGGATGGCTGATAGTGTGGTACGCGGTCGTGACACTGCTGGCGATGGAGCGTACCTACTTCTCTCTCAAAGGGTGTCGCGCCACCGATGAACAGACATTGAAAAGTCGTTATCGCCGGTTTCGGATCGAAGCGGTACTCATGGCGCTGGTATGGGCGATAGGCGGTTTTCTCTTCTACCCGGAAGGGGATACGATACGCGAGTTGCTGGTTCTACTTGTCATGGTGGGGCTTGCCGGCGGCGGGGCGATCTCCTTGGCGATCGACAGAAAGATCGCCCACCTCTATATTCTTCTCCTGCTGCTTCCGCTGGTTTTTCGGACACTGTTGGTTGGCGATACGCTTCATTTTGTCATCTCCGTTATGACCCTGCTTTTTACGCTGGTCTATTTTTTCAGTATCCGCCATCTGGGTACCATTCTGGAAAAAAGTATTCAACAGCATCAGGAGCTTGACCGACTGCGCAGCCGCTTGAACCAGATCGCGGAACAGGCGCCGGTGGGTATATTCTACTTCGATGCCCAATACAATCTGGTTGACTGCAATCGGATGTTGCCCAGGCTGCTCCATATCGATAAACGGGCTCTTTTGAAACACAATCTGCTGCGTCTGAAAAACAAAAACGCCGTGGAGCGTCTGAAAAGGGTGGTCGAGCATGGTGAGAACGTAGAGTATGAAGGGCCGTTTCGGACACCGCGACGCGGGACGGTATGGATCTCCGTTTTGCTTTCGCCGTTGAAAGGGGAGGGAGGCGCGAATGTCGGCGGAATCGGTGTTTTGCAGGACAAAACCGCCGAACATCGCGCGTTGGAGAAGGTGGAGTTTCTGGCCTATCACGACGCTTTGACGGCCCTGCCCAACCGCAAGCTTTTGGAGGATCACTACCGGGTTCAGATTGCCCAGGCGTGGCGGGAAGGGCACTACTCTTCTTTGCTCTTTCTCGACCTGGAGCGGTTCAAGCAGATCAACGACACCTATGGGCACAAAGTGGGGGATCAGCTGCTCAAAGAGGTGGCGGCCCGTCTGGTCAAACTGTTGCGTCAGAGCGATACGGTGTGCCGGTTGGGCGGTGACGAGTTTATCGTTTTTCTGCCGATGCTCTCGCCCGTGAAGGAGGATGTGCGCGCCAAGACCGAGCGTGTCGCGGAAAAAATTCATGCGGTTTTCAAAAGAGCGGTTCAGATTGAGGAGTATGAGCTCTATACGACGGCCAGTATCGGGGCGGTGGTGATCGAAGAAAAAGAGGAGAGTCTGGACGAGGTACTCAGAAAGGCCGATATCGCCATGTATCAGGCCAAAAAGAGCGGGAAGTCGAGAACGGTGTTTTATGACGAGGAGATGGATGCGCATCTGCAACGCTCCGTGAAAATCGAGAATGCCCTGCGCCATGTCGTGGAAAAAGAGGAGCTCTATTTGCTCTATCAACCCATCGTCGAGGTTTCGAGCGCAGAAGTATGCGGTGCCGAGGCGTTGTTGCGGTGGCGGTATGAGGGGCGGGATATCCCGCCTTCCGAGTTTATTCCCATCGCGGAAGAGTCCAAACTGATTCACCGGATCGGTCACTGGGTTATCGAGCAGGTGTTTTCGACCGTCTCCCGGGCGCGGGATGAGGGGGTCGTGCTGCCGGGATACATCAGCATCAACGTCAGTGCCGCCCAGTTCAAGCATCCCGGTTTTTACGATGACGTGATGCGGATGGTGGATCGGTACCGTATCGAGCCGTCACGGATCAAGTTCGAGATTACCGAAGGGATCGTGGTCGAAGACAGCGAGAAGGCGAGAGAGTTGATCGAACGGTTCGAGAAGCGGGGTATCCGTTTTATGGTGGATGATTTCGGAACGGGATACTCTTCGCTCTCCTATCTCAAAAAGTTTCGGTTCGAGACGATCAAGATCGACCGGGCGTTTATCCGTAACATTCTGCACGACAAAGAGGACGGGGTGCTGGTGCGGGCGATACTGGAGATCGCGAGGCAGTTCGAGAGCCATGTGATCGCCGAAGGGGTCGAGAGCGGGGAACAGGTGACTTACCTGCAGAGCCTGGATGCGCATATCTGCTGCCAGGGTTTTTACTTCAGCCGCCCTGTACCGTTTGAGAAGTTGGCGGCGTTAATGGGCAAGTAGTTGCAGCAGCCAGCCCACCGCCAGGCCGCCCACGGTGCCTGTCAGGTAGCCCGCAACGGCCATCAGCACGGCGACGGGAACAAGGCTTTTGTCGTAGGCGGCGGCGAGAATGGGGGCGCTGGCGGCGCCGCCGATGTTGGCCAGCGAAGCGACGCCGATGCTGAATAGATCGAGCCTGAAGAGTCTGGCGGCCAGCACCAAAAGGGCGCCGTGAAGCGCGAGAACGGCAAAACCGGCGGCCAGGTAGAGCGGGATGGCCGAAAGGTCGCCGAAACGGGCCCGTGAGCCGATCAGCGCCACCAGGAGCAGTAGCATGGTCTGGGCCAGCTCCTGAGAGCCGTTAAGGCGCCCCAAAAAAGTGTGGGCGCCCAATAGACCCAGCAATGAGGCGATCAGCACGCTCCAGGCGGTGGTGCCAAGAAGCGGCAGATGCGCCGCCGTAAGCCGCGAGATCAGGGCGGTCAGCAGCGCGAAAGCCAGCAGGAGCCAGTAGCGGCGGGGGCCGACGGTGCAGGCGCATCCCAGTGCCGGACTTTGTGCGGCTTTCGCGTTGGTCGCCTTGCTCCAGGTATTGAAGCGGGGGGCGTAGGGCACCAGGGCCAGCAAAAAGGCGACCCACACCCCGTAGCAGAGGGCGTCTACCGCCAGGGCGTACCCCATGGCGCCGTCGCCGACTCCGAAAGCGTCGCCCACGGCGAGCATATTGGCCGTGCCGCCCATCCAGCTTCCCGCCAGGGCCGCGAAGAGTCCCGCCTCCTTTTGCGTGAAACCAAAAAGGGCAAACACCGTCACGAAAGCGACCATAATGGAGAGGGTGGCGGCGGCATAGGCGATGAGCAGGCGGCGTCCCAGCGCGAGAAATCGGCGCAGGTCGACGGTGAGCATCATCAAAAAGAGCATGGCCGGCAAAAGGTTGCCCTTGGCGGTGGCGTAGACGGTGTCGATGGCTTCATTGCGAGCGAAGATCCCGTTGTTGGCCATCACGGCTGATACGGCGTAGATAAGGACGACGGCAGGCAGATACTTAAAGAGCGGGCGGGCCCGTTGTTGGCGCTCCAGTATGCCGAAAAACGCCGCGACGGCCCCCACGCCCAGCAGGTAGCCCAGCGGGGTGGTCATCACGGCTCGTGGCGCAGGTTATGCACAAGCGCGCGCAGTTTTTTCATGAAAGCCTCTCCCGGGTCTTGCTTTTGGGTGCGGTAGTCGGGGTCTTTCTCTTTCCAAAGGGGTGAGTTCTCAAACTTCGTGTACTCATAGTGGCCGATAAGGTAGCGGATAGTCGGGTAGCGGGTGGCCAGGTAAAAAACCAGCTCCGCGTCGGCTTTGAGCTGGGCTTTGGTGAGGTCACTGCCGTCGGCTTTGCCCACGTTTTCTATGCCTATGGCGCACCAGTTGAGCCCGATGACGTGGCGGGCCATTCGGGTTTCGGGCATGAGGCGGTAGACGGTGCCGTCGCGGTCAACCAGGAAATGGGCCGAGACGTTCAGCGCCGAGGCGTCGGCGATGTCGGAGCGGCGGGCGGGCAGGCGTTCGGGGTTGAACATGGCAAACGCCTCATCCGCCGTTTGGGTGGCGGTGGCGTGGATGACGATCATTTGGGGGGTGATGGCGGTGTCGTTGGCGTCGATGCCGTAGTGCTCTTTCATATATTTGAGTGTCAGCGCCTTGCGTTCGGGGCCAAACTGTATGGGTCGGTCGATGATGTCGGGCTTTTTGTAAGAGAGGTAGAGGGGAAAAAGCGCGGCGACCAAGGTAAGCGAGAGCAAAAGGCCGAGCAGGGCAAGCAGGGGTTTGGGCACGGTTATCTCCTTCGGAAGCTGAGCGCTTCAAGAATATGGGGTTTTTCTACGGTTTGGGAACCTTCCAGATCCGCGACAGTGCGGGCCACCTTTTTGATGTTGGCTGACACCCGGGCGCTTAGGGCAAAACGCGCGACGGCCTGGGCAAGCACCGTTTCGGCTTCGGGTGAGAGGATACACCATCGGTTGACCCCTTTTTCATCCAGTTTGCCGTTGGGTTGGGGCTGGCCCCTCTCTACGCGGCGGCGGAAGGCTTCGATGACCTTTTCGTGCAGTTGGGCCGAGGTGAGGGAGGGGCGGTCGTCGGGACGGGGTTCGCGCATCTGCACATAGAGCTCAATCCGCTCCAGCAGGGGGTCGGAGAGGCGGTTGCGGTAGCGCTGAATCTCCGCTTCGGTGCAACGGCAGGGGCGGGTGTCGCTAAGCAGGTTGCCGCAGGGGCAGGGGTTTTGGGCGGCCACAAAGAGAAAGCGGGTCTCGTAGTTGACCTTGGCGTTGACCCGTGAAATGAGCACCCGGTGATCCTGGAGCGGCTCTCTCAGCGCTTCAAGCACGCTCTTTTGAAAGTGGGGAAACTCGTCAAAAAAGAGAATGCCGTTGTTGGCCAGCGCCGCTTCACCGATGCGCGCGCGGGTGGTGCCGCCGCCAAAAATGCTGGGTTTGCTGGCGGAGTGGTGCGGGGCGCGAAAGGGGCGGACGGGGCGAAAGTCGGGGGCTTCGTCTCCTAATAGGGCGTAGCGTACCGACTGGAGTAGTTCGGGCAGGGAGAGGGGCGGCAGAATGTAACGCAGTCGTTTGGCGATCATGCTTTTGCCCACCCCCGGCGAGCCCTCCAGCAGAAGGTTGTGCATCCCCGCCGCGGCGATCAGCGCCGCCCGTTTGGCCTGCTCCTGGCCGTTGACCTCCGCAAAGTCCAATGGGTAGTCGCGCAGGTAGTAGTAGCGCTCTTTTTTTATGTTGAGCGTCTCGCCGGGAATCTCGCCGGGCGGGGCGATGTGGGGCTTGAGTTCACCTTTTAAAAAGGCCAGCGCCTCTTGCAGGCTCTCTACACCTATGAGGCGAAGGCCCGGAATGAGCGAGAGGTTGTCTATGGCTTCGTTGGGTACCACGGCCTCTTCGATCAGGTCGGCATTTTTGAGTGCCAAAAGAAGAGGAAAAAGGGTGCGGGTGGCCTTCAGGCGGCCGTCAAGCCCCAGCTCACCGAAGAAGTAGCGCGGTTGTTCGGGAAGCGGATGGTCATGCAGGGCAATAGAGAGCGCGATGGGCAGGTCGAAGTGACTGCCGCTCTTTTGCAGGTCGGAGGGGCTGAGGTTGACGGTAACTTTTAAAGGGGGAAAGCTGAAGCCAAGGGCCGCCAGGGCCGCTTTGACACGCTCTTTGGACTCCTGAATGGCGGTACTGCCGAGTCCTACGATGGTAAAGGAGGGAAGCCCTTTGTGCAGGGCCGTCTCCACATCGACCGCCCGGGCCTCCAGTCCGTCAAGGGTGGCGCACAACAGCCGTTTCACGCTACTTTTTCTTTGACTTTTGCTTCTTTTTCCACTCTTTTTCAAACTTCTTGCGTTTCAAAAAAGAGAGTTTTTCAATAAACAGGTGGCCGTCGAGATGGTCCATTTCGTGCTGGAAGGCGATGGCCAGCAGGCCGTCGGTTTCGATCTCTTTTTTGTTGCCGTGACGATCCTGAAACTCTACCCGAATCCACTCGGCCCGTTCCACGTCGTCGTAGTAGTCGGGCACGCTCAGGCACCCTTCGGTGTAGGTGGTGCTCCCCCGTTTTTCCAAAATGACGGGGTTGATCACCTCGATCAGGTTTTCAGGGTATTGGTTTCCCTCTTCGTCGGGCAGGTTGATCAAAAGTGCACGGATCGGCTCACCCACTTGGATGGCCGCCAGCCCGATGCCGTTGCTGGCGGTCATGGTCTCGTTCATGTCGTCAAGTAGCTTATGGAGTTTTTCGTCAAACGCGGTGACGGGTCGGCTCTGTGTTTTAAGCCGCTTGTCGGGATAGACGACGATGGGTAGAATCACGCCTTCTCCTTAAATTTCGATATCCTGCGGACAGACACCGCACACTTCCTCTTCCTCTTTGGCGATATCCAGGGCCTTGAGGGCGCACACCACCGTCTGTTCGGTGGTTCGGCTCACGTCGATACGCGCGATGCCGATCTCAACGTCAAGCAGAATCTCCTCGTCGCCGACGAAAAAGTTGGTGTTACTCACCAGGTCTTTGAGACGTTCGGCGGCCATCTCGGCGTTATTGAGGGCGGTATGACGCATAAGAATGGCGAAAATCGTACCGTCGTAATGGGCCACGATATCGCTACGGCGGGAGGTTTTCAACAGCAGTCTGGCGACGGTTCGGAGCACCAGCTGCTTGATTTTCGGGGTTTTGAGCCGTCTCATCACATCGTCGCTGGCGCGAACCAGCATCAGGGTGCTTTCGTGTTTGAACTCCTGAATGAGCTTCTCTTCCCGTTCCATCTTGCGCAGGAGATAGTTTTTCTTGAAAACCCCGAAACGGTCGTCGTAGATGGTATGCTCCTGCACCTCTTTGACCATTTTGGCCGTTTCGTTGAATGTCTCTTTGAGTTCGGAAGCGTCTTTTTTGACAATGGAAAGCATGGTGTGCAGATCCTGCTTCATCGCTTCCAGAACGTTGCCCAGATCGTGGTTGTTGGTAATGGTGTTGGCTTCAAAAGAGCGCTTTTCGATGACGCTTTCGAGGTGTCGCAGATTTTTGTAGAGGGTGTTGATATGTCCCAACAGCTTTTTGACGCTGCCGAAAGCCTCTTTGAGCTGTTGTTCCATGATGCCCTGGTACTCGTCGTCACCCCCGTCTTCAAGCTCCAGGAGTTTGAGAATCTTTTTGCGAAACGCGGGGGGACGGGTCTCCAGCAGTTTGTCGAAATAGGCGTCGAAATTGGAAGGAGTCGGGGGAACCCCGTCTTTGATCATCGTTGCCATGACCTCCTGGGCGTACTTCTCCAGGTCGCTGGTCGGTTCGTGAAGGTCGTGTGCCGAAAATTCTCCCCCGCTTTTCATGGGCCTCTCCAAACTTATTTAAAACTGCGCTTGAGCACTTCGTCGATCAGACCGTACTTTTTGGCCTCTTCGGCGCTCATGAAAAAGTCCCTTTCGGTATCTTTCTCGATGGCGCGTTCCGTTTTGCCGGTGCGTTCGGCCAAAATTTTGTTCAGATACTTCTTCAGGCGCAAAATCTCTTTGGCCTGGATCTCGATATCGGTGGCCTGTCCCTGGGCGCCGCCCAGAGGCTGGTGGATCATGATCCGGGAGCTGGGCAGGGCGTAGCGTTTGCCTTCGGCCCCGCAAGCCAGCAAAAAAGCGCCCATGGAGGCCGCCTGCCCGATGCAGATGGTGACAATATCGGGCTTGATGTAGTTCATGGTGTCATAGATGCTAAACCCGCTGGTGATCACGCCGCCCGGGGAGTTGATATACAGATAGATATCTTTATCCGGGTCTTCGGCTTCCAGAAAGAGCAGCTGCGCCACGATGGAAGAGGCCACCGCGTCGTCGATGGGGCCGCTGAGCATGATGATGCGGTCTTTGAGCAGTCGGGAGTAGATGTCGTAACTGCGCTCACCCCGGCCGCTCTTTTCTATGACGAAAGGGATGTAACTCATGCGTCCTCTTTCTCTTCGGCTTTATCCTCTTTTTTCTCTTTCTTGTCGTTGAGCAGTTTGCTCAGCAGACGGTCTTCGATCATCGCCATTTTAATGGCGGGCAGGAGGTTTTGCTTCTGGTAGTACTCAAAAGTCTGCTGGGGATCCTGGCCCATGGTCAGCGCTTCGTAGTAGATGGTCTGCATCAGCTCCTGGTCGCTTACCTCGATGCCGTTGGCCTTGGCCAGGGCGTCGACGATAAAGGTGGCTTTGACGCTTTTGGCGGCGTCTTCGCGCAGGCTTTCGCGCAGTTCTTTGACTTTGTCGGGGTTTTCACGCAGCTCCTTGATCTCCTCTTCACTCATCTCCCGCACCTTGTTCTGCAGGGCCAGCTCAATCTCCTGCTCCACCACGCTCTCGGGCAGGTCGAACTCGAATTTCTCTACCAGCGCTTCCACCAGTTTGGGTTTGAGCTCCTCGTTGTAGAGCTTGGAGAGCTTTTCAGAGCGAATCTGCTCTTTGACCTCTTTTTCCAGGTCAGCCAGCTTGGCCTCCTCTTTGCCCAGCAGTTTGGCCGCCAGGGCGTCGTCGACGGTAACGGCCTCTTTGGCCTTGATGTCGTGGAGCTTGATCTTAAACTCCACCTCTTTGCCGGCCAGGTTTTTGGCGCGGTAATCTTCGGGGAAGGTGACGGTGATGCTCTTCTCCTCACCCTTTTTCATCCCGATCATCTGCTCCTCAAAGCCGGGAATGAACTGGCCGCTTCCGATACGAAGCTCGAAGTTCTCGGCTTTACCGCCCTCAAACGCTTCGCCGTCCAGGAAGCCTTCAAAGTCAAAGACCGCCATGTCGCCGTCCTGCAGGCCGCGATCTTCCTCGATGCTGTTAAAAGGGGCCTGGGCTTCGGCCATCTCGTTGATGCGCTCTTCCACCTCTTTTTTGGTGACACGGGGCGTTTTGACCTCGGGTACCACGTCACTGACGTCGGTGACCTCAATCTCAGGGCGGAGGCTGAGGGTCATCTCTACCTCGATGCCCTCTTCGCCGCGCTCAAACTTCTTGATGGCCGGTTCGCCGATGATCTTGTCGGCATCCAGATTCAGCTCTTTGCTGGCGGTGTTGAGCACCTCGCGCAGGGCTTCGGCCTCGGCGTCTTGTACCAGGCGCTCCCCCAGCCGTTTTTTGACCACGGCCACCGGTGCTTTGCCAGGGCGGAAACCGGGGATATTCATCTGCTTGGCCGCCTGTTTGGCGATCTTTTCCACTCTCTTGTCGATGTCGCTTTGGGCGATGGTCGCCTCGATCTTGACGTTGGCGTTGTCGATGCGGGTTGCGTTTACTTCCATAAATCTACGTTCCTTCCGAAAAATTAGCCCTCTATTTTATCCAAAAGTGGCTTTCATTGTCTAATGGGGGCTTTTTACGCAAAAATCGCTATACTTCAAAGAAAAAAACGGGAACGAAAATGGTGGAAAAAGAGCGGGAAGAGAAGTTCAAGGCGGCGGTGACGACCATACTGGAACTGGTAGGGGAAGATCCGAACAGGGAAGGGTTGGTCAAAACCCCCCAACGGGTCTACAAAGCCTTCATGCGTCTGACGGAAGGCTACGGGATGGACCCCGAGCAGGTGCTCAACGACGCGCTCTTTGAGAGCAGTAACGACGAGATGGTGTTGGTGCGCGATATCGAGTTTTACAGTCTCTGTGAGCACCATCTGCTCCCCATTATCGGGCGGGCGCACGTGGCATACATTCCCGACGGCAAGGTGGTGGGGCTGAGCAAGATTCCCCGTATGGTCAATATTTTCGCCAGGCGATTGCAGATTCAGGAGCAGATGACCGAACAGATCGCCGATGCCATCGTGCAAACCATTCACCCCAAAGGGGTGGCGGTGGTGCTGGAGGCGCGCCATATGTGCATGGAGATGCGCGGGGTGGAGAAGATCAACTCCACCACTGTCTCCAGCGCCCTGCGGGGGCTCTTTAAAAAAGACGCCAAAACCAGAGAGGAGTTTATGAGCATGATCAACGCCCCCCTGCGTCCGAGGTACTGATGCCGCTCAAAACCCTTAGAAAACGGGCCCGTACCGTGACCCTCTCGCCCCCTTACGGGGTGATCGAAAGCATCGGCGGCAGTGCCATCGTGGCGTCGGGGTTGAAGGTAAGTATCGGCCAGAGCGTGACCATTGTCAGCGAGGAGGGCAAACGGCTGGGCATGGTGACGGCCCTGGGGCGGGAGAACTTTACCATCACCCCTTTCGGCTTTGTCGAGGGGATGAAGGTGGGCGACAAGGTGCTGCTTAATCGGCGGGGGGTGGATATTCCCGTGGGGCGCAAACTTCTGGGCCGGGTGGTGGATCCGTTCATGAACCCCATCGACGGCAAGGGGCCGTTGGCGCTGGAAGATTACGAGCCCATCATGAAAGCGCCCATGGAGGTGATGAAACGGGGGTTGATCGAGGAGCGGTTTGCCGTGGGGGTCAAAAGCATCGACGGTCTGCTGACCAGCGGCAAGGGGCAGAAGGTGGGTATCTTTGCCGGGAGCGGCGTAGGGAAATCCACGTTGATGGGGATGATCGTGCGCGGAAGCCAGGCGACGGTCAAGGTGGTGGCGCTCATCGGCGAGCGGGGGCGGGAGGTGCCCGAGTTTATCGAAAAGAACCTGGGGGGCGATCTGAGCGACACCGTGATTGTGGTGGCCACCAGTGACGACAGCGCGTTAATGCGCAAATACGGGGCTTTCAGCGCCATGAGCGTGGCGGAGTATTTTAAGCGGCAGGGGCATGACGTGCTCTTTATGATGGACTCGGTGACCCGCTTTGCCATGGCCCAGCGCGAGATCGGTCTGGCGTTGGGAGAGCCGCCTACTTCCAAGGGGTATCCCCCCTCTTCGCTGACTGTTTTGCCCCAGCTTATGGAGCGGGCGGGAAAAGAGGAGGGGCAGGGCTCCATTACCGCCTTTTTTACGGTGCTGGTGGAGGGGGATGACCTTTCCGATCCCATCGCCGACCAGAGCCGCAGTATCCTGGACGGGCACATCGTGCTGAGCCGGGAGTTGACCGACAGGGGGATCTACCCGCCGGTTGACGTGCTCTCCTCGGCCTCCAGGGTCATGACCGACGTGGTGGATGACGAGCACCTGCATGCGGCGTTGAAGTTTCGGCGTCTGCTGGCGCTTTTGAAAGAGAACGAGATGCTGGTGCGCATTGGAGCCTACCAGAGAGGGAGTGATCCGGAGTTGGATGAGGCGCTGGAGAGAAAAGAGGCGCTGGAGGCTTTTTTAAGCCAAAACGCCAAAGAGAGCGTCACGTTTGAAGAGTGCGTGACGCAACTCAAAAAGGCGGTGGGTTAGTCGAAGAGTTTGCCCAGCATATTCATGGCGCCTTTGACACCGCCGACCTGATCGAGCAGTTGGGCCACCATGTCGCTGCCTGCGGGCGTGGCCTGGTCGACCACCTGGGGCAGGGCGTCGGCAATGGCCTGTTTGGCGCTCTCTTCACCCACGCCCAGTTTTTCGGCGAAAGCGGCGATCTGATCGCTGTCAAAGAGATCCGTGACCTGATCAGGGGAGATGGGGGCGTTTTCGCCCTGGCCGATCCACGACTGTACCACGTCGGCCAGGCCGCCGTTCATCGCTTTTTGTACCAGACCGGCGATATCCAGGTCACCGTTGCCGCCGAGCAGCGAGCTCAACGCGTCGCCGATATTGTCCAGGTCAATACCGCTGGTGGCCGGATCGCTGTTGTCCTGAATCATTTTGGCGCCCAGTTGAATCAGTTGATTGAGATCCATTTTATTCCTTCTTGTTGTAATTTGTGCTTGTATGATAACGCCAAAAGGGTAAAGCTACCCTTTGATGTCAAGTTTCTGCCCCAGTCCCGTCAGTGCGGCCACATTTTGGGAAGGTACGTTTTGGGTTGGCGTTTGAAGCGTGTTTTGCAAAAGACTTAAAACCTCTCTTTCTTGCACATCCATCGCTTTTTTCATCGTGTCGGCCTGAACCTGGGCCATCAACGAAGCGTTCGACATACCGACGTTTCCCATATTCTCTCCTTCTTTACGCTTTCATGTCCAAGAGGGTTCCCAGCATCTCATCCTGGGTGCGTATGGCGCTTGTTTGCGCCTCAAACCCCTTTTCGATCACGATCTGATCGGGTATCTCTCTGTTTAGATCGGTTTCTTTGGCGGTGGGGCGGATTGAAGCGACGGGGCCCTCCGTGATGACGGTGTCGTTTGCCGTGAAATCCTCGGTATTGACATTGGCGACATTGTTGGCGTTAACAGCCATCCAGTCGCTGTGGGCCCGCATTGCGTTGATGTTGACGCTCAGGTTCATGCCGCTTCCTTTTAACGGGGGTGTTTCTTCAATGATATATCGGGGATTCTTTCAAAATAGTTAAGGAGCGCTTTTGATTGTAATGATTGACAACAGGTTCATGGCGGTATGGGAATTGCCGGATGCGTTTCAGGATGTTTCTGAATGGCGCAAATAAATTTTTTCGCCGATATGCTCCATATAAGAGGCAAAGTTTCTAACCAATACCTCCACGTTTGCCTGGTCGACTTGCAAAAGGGTTTTTTCGTAGCTTCCATTCTTTGTCGTGATATGTAGTTTTAATGTTTTTATACCGTCGCGGTTGATATGCTCGAAGGCCTCGATCTTTTCGATCTTTTCATAATAAAATTTTTTCTTTCCCACAAAAAATCCATCTTCAAACAATTTGAGAGTATGAAAATTGATATTTTCCGCTATTTTCGGATACTTGAGATAGGGTCGAAGCAGTTGCATAAGCGCATCAAATTCGTCGGCGTTAAAGGTAATGTGTTTGAAAACGGGTTTATCGCCTATATACAGACTCACCTGGATAGCGTTGGCATCGCTGTATGTTAGTTTGAATGTAACGGGATTGTCTATGGGATGTTTGGTGTTGTCAAATAGCAATGTGCCCTCTTTTATATCCAGGGTATGGGCTTTTTCCAGTGAATCGAAGTAATACCCCAAACACGGCAGGCCAAAAAGTGCAAAAGAGATAAAAAAGAGCCATACGCCAAATTTGGCGTGATAGTCGAACGTATCGTAATATATAAAGTCCGCTATCATCCAAATGCCCATTGCAATACCGATAAAAAGGCACAAGAGGTAGTTTTTCTTTTTGATAGTCATGGTGAAACTTCTATTACGTAACTGTTTCATTCCATTGTACCACAGTGGGGGGAAGTTGTCGCCTTGATACCTTCCGGAAAAAAAGAAGTATAGGAAAGAGTACAGGCAATGCGGTTTTGGGTGATTTGGCCGGTGGGCTTTTGCGGCCCACGGCCTGGATTTATAGATTGTCCCGGATGCCGATGGCATACCAGATGATGACGAG
>JAADEJ010000107.1 GCA_013153475.1 Campylobacterota bacterium | reverse complement strand
TACCGGATGCTCTTTCTCATAATCGATGGCGCGATAGACCGAACGGGTCAAAGCGTTATCGGGGTACTCCACCACGTAAAAGCAGGTCACCACCGCGAGTGTCAGAAAAAAAGCGGCGAAAATATTCTGCTTTCTATCCAGCTTGACATCAATCCCGTCGGTTTGATATTTGTACCCCGTAAACATCGACCAGATAATACCCGTGTGATGATACAGATGCTCGAACACCACACCCCAGATATGGACGATCACCACGGCCAGCGTGGCATAGGCCAGCCAGAAATGGGCCGCAAAAAGGTCATCCATCTCATAATAGTAGTCGAGATTCAGGAAGGCGGCGGGACCGCGACCCTCCTGAATACCGTAAAGCAAAAGGCCGCTCAACCCCAGCAGGAAGCCAAAAACCAGCATGGTGATCGCCCCCCAGCTGGAGGCGGGATTGTGTCCGGGTGTCTTCTCTTTTTGGCCAAAAAGGTGCAGAATGTAGTTTAAAAGATGGTCGCCTTTGAAGTCGAAACAGTGAAAATTGGAATAGAGCGGCCCGATAAACCCCCAGACCAACCGGAAAAAAGCCAGAAGAAGAAAGACCATGCCGAAAGCGACATGGTAGTGAAGAAGATTCTCGAACCAGACGGTAAAAAACGCCAGAAAGAAGGAGAGGGCATAGAGCCAGTGAAACGTGCGAATACAGACAGGCCACACATAGACCCGCAGTTTCGCGCCCCGTCTCATCCTGGCGCCCAAACCCTCAATCCTCCTCTTTGGGAGCGGGGAAAGTCACGACAATCGCGCCGCGCAGATCGCCGCTGTGAAAACCGTAACCCTTGTCGTCACGGTATTTGGAGGCAAAGTACTTGACGATCTTGGGATCGACCGCCTCTTTGTCCCCGTGGCACTTTTTGCAGGTGCGACTATTAAGCGTCACCGGCGCGTAGAGTTTGAAACTGCCGTCCTCATGGGCCTGCACCACGGTTTTGGGCAAAAAGGCGTTGGCTTTGACCATCAGGTCAAAAGCTTTGAGCATATCGACCTCATCTTTTTGGGGCGCGTTCTTGGGATTGCGGTTCCCCAGGCTGATACGGCGAACCTGCAGATCCTTGCCGTACTTCATCCGCACGGCGTCGATATCTTTTAAAGACTCTTCGGCGCAATAGCGTGCCATCTCTTCCAGACCGCCGTGCTTTTTGGCCTTTTTGAGCTGATGTTTCAGCTTTTTTTGCACCTCTTTGGTGATTTTCGTGCCGATCTTTTTGACATCTTTAAGCGTATACTCGCCGCCGTATACCAGCGACGTCGCCAAAAGAGAGAGGCCGATCACTTTCCCCCACTTTCTCATTCCTCCTCCTTTCAGACGGCCGAACCGGCCGCCTTTTCACGTTTAGTGATGCTCGGGCATATGGTCCAGATCGAAGAGCTTGGTGCCGATAAAGTAGAGAATCATACAGATACCGATGGCGCCAAAACCGATCATCAACTCCGCCGCGGAGGGGAAGTAATCCACAAAAGAGGGCGGCAACTGATACTCGCGGATTTTGAGTGTCTGCATCGGGAAGAGCTGGGTATCATGCACCAGGTCGTAGCGCATGTAGAAGATACCCACCATACCGATCACCGACGCCCATACCATCTGTTTGATCGCCGTACCTTTGGATTTGAGAATCAGCAGGAAAGGAATCACCATACCACACAGTACCTCACCCAGCCAGAAGGACTTGGTATGCAGAATGTGCAAAATGGTGTCGGCGCGTTCGGGCATACCGCCGTATACGCCGGTCAACATCTTCCAGGTCTCAAAGAACATCAAGATCGCAAGCAGCAGACCCTGAATTTTCATGAAGTTGGTCAACGCCTTGGCCACGTCATCGGGGAAAGGTTTGCCGCGATATTTATAGCCGTACATGATGAAAATAAGATAGATACCCGTAATGAAAGCGGTCAGAATGAAGTAGGTCGGATAGAAAACCCCGTTGGATACCACGCGGGCGTTTAGGAAACCGAACACACCGCCCAGGTTGGAGTGGGCCGCCAGACCGACCAGCAGACCGATCAGGCCGAAAGTTTTGGCCCGGGCCATGTCGTTGCGCATCAGGAAAATGAACTCGATGATCATGAAGGTCAGATAGAGACCGTACAGTGTTCCCATCCACCAGATCGCGGAGGTCAGCCCCGGACTCAGCACGTTGTAGATCATCATGGTCACCGGGTGGCCGATCTCGAAAGCGATCACGGCGAAACCGGAAAGAATGGTGATAATAGAGCCGAAGATCGCCCGTTTGCTCACCACCATATAATCTTTAAAGCCAAACACGTCACCAAACGACCCCACGATACAAAGCCCCGTGGAGGAGACAACAAAGAAGATGTACATGGCGATCAAAAGTCCCCAGGGATGCTCGCGGGTGACGGCGTAGGCATGGTGGCCGTGAACCAGATAGATTGCCACACCAATAAGAAACAGCGTCGTCAATACCACGGCGATCAAAGCCATCAGCTTGTTTTCGGGAACAAGCAGCTCTTTGAGCGACATCTTTTTATACGGAATAATTTTTTGCAGATCCATTCTCCACCCCTTACATCAAATAGAAAAGTTTGGGTTTGGTACCCAGGTGCGGTTTGAGCGAGAAGTGCTCGCGCTCGCGGAGAACCTGACTGATCTCGCTGTTGGGATCGTCCAGGTCGCCAAAAATACGCACTTTGGTCGGGCAGGTCGCCTGACAGGCCGTGGTCGTCTCGCCGCGGGCCAGCCGCGTATCGGAGCAGAAGTTACATTTGTCAACCGTCATGGTGCGGTCATCCACGTAGCGCGCGTCGTAGGGACAGGCGTTCATACAGTAGCTGCACAGAATGCATTTGTCGGGGTCTACCCGTACCACACCGTTTTCGTCGTAGTGGGTCGCGTGCGTCGGGCACACCTCTTCACACGGCGCATTGTCACAGTGCTGACACTGGCTGGGGTAAAAGGTATTGGACGCGATGCTAAGCAGAGGATACTCCCCCTCGATCTCCTTCACACCGACCCAGATGCGGTGTTTATCCGCACCCAGCAGTACGCCGTTTTCCTCTTTACACGCGACTTCGCACGCTTTGCAGTTGATGCAGTTTTTGTAATCCAGGGCCATTCCATATCTTGCCATTTCTTACACCTTTCTAATTTCAACGTTCGTAGAATGCATCACGGCCGCACCGTAGACCGGTTCGATGTCATCCTTGATGACGGCATTGTCGTTACCGCCGCTTCGGTATGCCCACGTCAACTCTTCGGACTCTTCGCCGAAACCGTGAACAAAGAAGACCTGATCGGGCGCGATCTTCTCGGTCGGATAAGCCCGCAGACGGGTCGATCCCGCTTCGCTGCTCACCTCGATCATGTCACCAAACTTGATACCCATCTTCTTGGCGACCCGCTTGTTGATCCAGATGTAGTTCTCGTTGATCAAATCGTGCAGCATCGCGTTGTTGGCCGTACCGCTTTGGGTGAACTGGGCATGGCGTCCGGTGAGCATACGGAACTTGCCTTCGGGCACGGAGTACTCGTACTCTTTGCGCCAGGTCGGCATGGGATCCACCCCTTTCTTGGCGATGTTTTTAAGGTTACACATCACTTTGCCCGACGGCGTTTTGGGTTTGCCGCCGCGAACGGTATAAGCCTTTTTGTCATCGGGATAGTAGACGTGCTCGTTGACAGATACCTTCTTGAACCATTTGTCCATATTGGGATAGTAGACGCCGTGCTCCTTGAGCGCTTCGGCCGCGCCGGGATAGCCGGATACCGCGTGCTCGTTGAGCTCTTCCTGGCTGTGTTTGAAAGGAATGGTCAGGTCGAAGTCTTTGTAGACCTCCTCTTCACCCCTGTCGGCAATGTCATCCTGCACGTCTTCGTCATACTTTTTGGTAATTTCAAAGAGCGGTTTGGAGATCTTTTCGGTCAGGCCGCGCATGATTTCGATCACCGGTTTGGTTTCGTACATGGGATCGATGACTTTGTTGCGTACGGCGATGGCCGGCTCGGGACCGCCAAACGTCTTGACCGGGTCGGTACGCTCCAGGTAGGTACACTCGGGCAGGACGACATCCGCATACATCACCGTGTCGCTGGGCATTGTGTCGATGGTGACGATCAGGTCGAGTTTTTTCAGGAACTCGGCAGTCTTTTTGGTGTTGGGCATATTCATCATCGGGTTGTGTTTGTAGAGGAACATTCCGCGAATCGGGTAGAGCCCTTTGCCCTCCAGCACCCGGTTCCTAAAGCCGATCCACGATCCGCCGCCGGAGACAATGGCACAATCAGCGTAACCCGGATGCCCTTTGGCGCGCTCAACGTCCACGCCTTCAGCCTGCGCGTACATCGGCGCAATAGTGGGATGGCTCTTGAGCGGTAGTTTCTTACCGAATACCAGGCCGCCTTTGGTATCGATTCCTCCGCCGAGCGCCTGGAAGATCGCCATGGCGCGCCGCAGCTGAAAGTCGTTTTTGGCAAACGTGGAGCGGCGACCGGGGTAGTAGACCGCTTTGGGCGCGTGTTTCATGAAATCGCGGGCGATCTCATAGATATCTTTGGCCGGAATGCCCGTGATCTTCTCGGCCCACTCGGGAGTATAGCCTTCTGAATAGAGGTGGTTTTTGTACTGGGTGAAGCCGTCGAAATACTTTTCGACATACGCTTTGTCGTAAAGTTCTTCCATAATCGCCACATACGAAAGCGCCAGTACAAAGGCCAGGTCGGTTCCCGGTTTGATCGGCAGCCACTTGTCCGCTTTGGCGGCGGTGTTGGTAAAGCGCGGATCTACGCAGATCAGCTTGGCACCCCGCCCTTTGGTACGCTTGAAGAAGTCCATCGTATCGGGCGTAACGATCGCCTCGGCGCGGTTGGCGCCCGCCATGATGATATATTCGGCATTCTCCAGATCCGCCTGGGGATAGGCACCGATGGTCACCCCGTAACCGGAGACGACGGTTCTAAGACACAAAGAGGCGTGATTGAGCCAGTTGGCCGATCCAAAACCGTTGAAGAAGGTTTTAAAGGTGTGTTCAGCCATTCCCTCGCCGGCACAGAAGAAGATGGTGGAGCGGTTATCCTTCTCCTCATCCAGGATCTTCGCCAATCCGGGGAACTTGTCCGTGCCGTTCAAAATGGCGTCATACGCCTCTTCCCACGAGACACGCTTAAATTTACCCTCACCCTTTTCACCCACACGGATCATGGGATACTTCAACCTATCAGGATCATAAAGCGCCTGAATACCGGCGTTTCCGCGAGGACAAAGCATATTGCGCGATTTGGGGAACATCGGGTTGGGGTCCAGTTTGGTCACCACGCCGTCTTCCACCCGCGCCAGCGCCGCGCACTTGTTGACGCACATTTCGCACAGTGTCGGGATGAGCTCGGCCTCGCCCGTTCCGGTTTTGGTCGTCACCGCCTGCGATCCATGCTCCTCTTCATTGGAAAAAAGATCGCTTGGTGCCATCGACATGCCGCCAATCACGGTCATCGCTACGCTGCCTTGCAGAAAGCGTCTTCGGGAAACTTCGACCGCCATACTACCTCCTTTGTTAAAATAATACCGCTATAAATAAGACAACATTTATCTTATTTATAAAGTCACATTAAATTTTATTACAAATAAGCTTACACAATTCTTCTGATGCTTTTTATCAGAATTTTTGATTAAAATTGACAAGAATAATCATGTTGTTATATCAGATAGGGTGTTTTGATCAATTTTGCTGAATGATGTAAAAATAGATAAAAAAAATCCCGGGACCAAAAGTCCCGGGAAGGAAAATTTGGGGGTTCAAGCCCTTATTTAGCTTCGGGGTTGAAGGAGTAAAAGAGGTATTTCGCCATCGATTGGGGATCGACATGGATCCCTTTTTTTCTTTCAAGCACCTCCATGTTGTGCGTCATTGCCTCATGCTTGCTCGCCTCAAAACCCTTCTCTTTCAGGTTCATCAGCGCGTCGAAAAGCTCGTTGATATCTTTATCGTTGAGCGCGGGGCCTTTCTTGGCCGGGTTCCCCTCGCCGTTGGCGCCGTGGCACTTTTTGCAGTATTTGGAGTAGATTTGGGCGTTGCTCAGCTCCGCGGCCGACGCGCCGACAGCCAGAAGGCTCATACCGGCCAGGACTCCTGCGATTTTTTTCAGTTGCATCGTTGCTCCTTTTTCGGAAATATGTCTTATTTTAACGTCAAATCGTGTAACCATCGTGAACGATTACATCAATCCCCGCATCATCAGATTCCAGTACATCGGCTTGAGCATGTAAAGGTCAAAGGCCCACCAGATCCAGCGCGGTTGCGACGGATCGAGCGGGAAGGAAGGTGCCGGGCCGTCATAGTTGAACTCGGCCAGCATGATTTTCCCATACTCGGTTTTCAAAGGGCAGACCGTATAGCCGTCAAATTTGGCCGTCGGCTCCTTGCCTTCCATCACCGCCACCAGGTTCTCCTGCAGAATCGGTCCGTGGTGACGGGCCGAACCGCCCGTTTTACCAAGAGGAATACCCAAAATGTCGCCGATGCCGAAGACATTTTTGTATTTGATGTGCTGGAGGGTATAGCGGTCGGCCGCCATCCACCCTTTAGCCGTACCTTTTTGCCAGCCGATCGGCGAATTGGCCACGGCGTCCACCCCTTTCATCGGGGGAACGATGTGGATGAAGTCATACTTCATCTTCACCTTTTTGACCATCGGGATCACCTCAAACTCTTCCAGATCCTCGTCCCACTCCCCTTTTTCAAGGTAGTGATAGTCGTAGGTGGCCATCTTCTTGTCGGGATCGATCTCTACCAGGTCATACCCGAAAGCATCCTCGATGTTGCCGTAATCGACCGTCAATTTAAGCAGGGTCTGGTTGTAGGATTTGATACCGAAAAGCTTTTTACCCTTTTTGGTAAAGGTCAGGTGGGCGTTGTCGTGAATATCCTTGCCGCCCAGAGGACTGTTGCCCCGCAGCATATCGTCGCACAGATAGAGGATCTTCTGGGGCGCGCCGCCGCACTTGATGGGGGTGCTGGGCTGGGTACAGATGATCTGCAGCGGGTTGCCGGGATCGCGTTTCTCCGCCGCCGCGCGAATCTGCTTGAACCACTCCCATGTCGCCACGCCGCCTTTGGCGGTCCCTTTGACCGGATCGTTCAGGTAGACGCTGGCAATGCCTTTCTGGCCGACCAGATCACGGCTCATACCCTTGATGCGTTCATAATCGTACTGCAATCCCGTCGCGACAATCAGGAAATCATACCCCACCTTGCCGTTGTTGGCGGTCTCGACGCTGTTGTTGTCAGGATCGAAAGTTTTTACCTCATCCTTGATCCACTTGACCCCTTCAGGCATCAGGTCGGCATTGGGCTTGCGAATGTCGTCTTCGGTGTAAAGACCCGCCGCCATAAAGACCTGACCGGGTTGATAGAGGTGAATATCGTTGGGGGCGATCAACACGATCTCGGCGTTGGGAGCCGCTTTGCGCATCCGTGCCGCCGCCATGATACCGCCGGCGCCGCCGCCGACAATCACGATTTTGGCTTTCTTGTCACTCGAAGCCATCGCCTCGGTGGCCGCGCGGGCGGATGAAGGCGCCGCGCCCATCATCGTCGCCGCGCCGCCAAGGCCCATCAGCTTCAAAGCGTCCCGGCGACTCATGCCCTCTCGCTTCAAAAGCTCTTCGATCACTTCCTGACTCTGCTTCATCATCTTTTTATCCATGGCCGTCACTCCTGTGTTAACGTATGTATATATAGTGTAACAGCCTGATGGTAAAAATTATCTTATTTTATCACCATTATTTGATTGACAAGAATTTGGATCTCCCGGCGCCCCTGAAACTCGTTGATCTGCAAAGATCCCTGTATTCGGGCATCGGTACCGGGTTCATAGAGGGTTTGGCACCCGAAAAAGAGCGCGGGAAAACGCCGATTTTTTACGCCGACTGTCAATTTAAGATGGCGTTTTTCCCGACCGATCAAAAAAGCATCAAAAATTTTGATCTTTTCAATCAGGAATTCTGGCTTCGGATTCCCCTCCCCGTAGGGTTCATAGCGCTGGAGTATCTCCATCAGCTCCCAGTCGATCGCCTCCGCCGGCAAGCGGCCGAGCACCGAGCTTTCGGGCACGAACAGCGAAGCGTCCAGGCGCCCCGCCGCCTTGCGGATCGCCCGGGAGAAAGCGTCGATTCGCGAAGCCTCCAACGAAAGACCGGCGGCCATCTTGTGCCCCCCGAACCCCTCCAGATGCTCCGAAGCCTCTTTGAGCAGACCGTACAGGTCCACCTGTCCCACGCTTCGACCGCTCCCTTTGGCCCGCCCGTCTTCCACGCTCAGCACCACCGCCGGCTTGCCGAATTTGCCGGCCAGGCGGGAGGCCACGATACCCACGACCCCCTCATGCCACGCCTCTCCCGCCGCCACGATAATCGGATCGTCGGGCGAAACACTTCGGAGCGCAAAAGCCTCGATCTCGTTCTCCGTCTGGCGGCGTTTTATGTTGAGCACCTCCAACTCATCCCACAACGCCGACGCCTCCGCCACGCTTTGGGCCCGCAAAAAGCGAAGCGCCCGCCCGGCGTCACCCATTCGGCCGGCGCTGTTGAGCCGGGGCGCAATGGCAAACCCCACATCCTCGGCCGTGAAACGCCGTTTGCCCAGCCGCTCCCTCGCCACGACAAAGGCGGGCCGCGAAGAGGTCGAGAGCCGCTCAAGCCCTTTTTGCACCAGTGTCCGGTTGATGTCCCTAAGCGGCATCACGTCCGCCACGATCGCCAGCGCCAGCAGGTCGAGAAAACTGGCCATGGGCAGTGTCAGCCCCAGCTCTTTTTTGAGCGCCCCGATCAGAAACCAGGCCACCTGCGCCCCGCAGATCTCGGGGTAGGGAAAACGGCACGCCGCCTTTTTGGGATTCACCACGGCATAGGCGTCGGGCAGTTCGGGACCGGGGGTGTGGTGGTCGGTTACAACCAGGTCGATCCCCCGCCTGCGACAAAGCGCCGCGGCTTCCACGGCGTTGATGCCGTTATCCACCGTCACGATCACATCCGCCTCCAGCCGGGCCACAAGTTCGGCCGAAAGGCCGTAACCGTCTTCAAAACGGTTGGGAATAAAGATCTCGGCCCTTGCGCCGACCCTTTCAAAAA
This sequence comes from Campylobacterota bacterium, assembly GCA_013153475.1. Classification (GTDB taxonomy): domain Bacteria; phylum Campylobacterota; class Campylobacteria; order Campylobacterales; family Hydrogenimonadaceae; genus Hydrogenimonas. Next base: position 5,832 of record JAADEJ010000107.1, on the reverse strand, counting down.
ACTCCTCCATCAGCGCCGAAGAGACCACCCCGTCCACATCATAGTCACCCACCACGACAATCCGCTCTTTTTCGCGTATCGCCCGGGCGATACGCCCGGCGGCCCGGTCCATATCGTGCAGGGCAAAGGGGTCGGGGAGTCGGGAGAGAGGCACGAATCCTTCGGGGAAGCGGGCGCGCAAAAGCGCCTCTACCGCGGATTTATCAAGCAGGGGAAGATCTTCCAACCGATAAAAACCTATTCGCTCTTCTCGATGCGGTTGCGTTTGGCCGCGCGGGCAAACGCCAGAATGGAGGGGTTGGGATTTTGCAGGCGGGAGGTAAACTCGGGGTGAAACTGCACGCCCAGAAACCACGGGTGATCTTTCACCTCCACCGCCTCAATGAGGCCGTTGCTCTCACCCGAGACGATCATACCGGCCTCTTCGAGCTTTTGGCGGTAGGCGGGGTTGGCCTCATAGCGGTGACGGTGACGCTCATAGATGATCTTTTTGCCGCCGTAGGCCTCAAAGAGCTTCGTGCCCTCCTTGATCTCGCAAGGATACGCCCCCAGGCGCATCGTGCCGCCCAGCGGGGAGGTGTGGGTGCGCACCTGCTTTTGGCCCGACTGGTCGATAAACTCGTCAATCAGGTAGATCAGCGGATCGGGCGTATCGGCGTCAAACTCCACCGAATTGGCCTTCTCAAGGCCCAATACGTTGCGCGCGTACTCGATGAGGCTTAATTGCATACCCAGGCAGATCCCCAGGTAGGGGATGCGGTTCTCCCGGGCGTGGCGGATCGCCTCGATCTTTCCTTCCACACCCCGCTGACCGAATCCCCCGGCCACCAGAATGCCGTCCACTTCGCCGATGGTCTCCGCCACCCCTCTCTCTTCGATATCCTCGCTGTCGACCCAGTGGAGGTTGATCCGCGTATCCAGCGCCGCGCCGGCGTGGATCAACGCCTCGGTCAAAGACTTGTAGGACTCTTTGAGATCAAGATACTTACCCACAAAGGCGATGGTGATCTCATCACGGGGGGCGATGATCCGTTTGACCAGAATATCCCACTCCTCCATGTTGGGCTCCGTTTCGGCCAGGCGGAACCGTTTAATAAGCGGTTGCATAATGCCGTCTTTGAGGAAATTGAGCGGCACCTGGTAGATGGTGGGCGCGTCCATACACTCGATCACGCTGTCCATATCCACGTCACAGCTCATGGCGATCTTTCTGCGCACATCTTTGGGCAGGGGCTTTTCGCACCGGGCGATGATCATGTGCGGGGTGATCCCGATACGCCTGAGCTCCTGAACGCTGTGCTGGGTGGGCTTGGTTTTGAGCTCCCCGGCGGCTTTAATGAAGGGCACAAGCGTGACATGAATGTTCAACACCCGCTCACTGCCCAGTTCGTGCTTGATCTGGCGAATCGTCTCCAAAAAAGGGAGGCCCTCGATGTCACCGACCGTGCCGCCCAGCTCCACAATGAGCACATCCTTGCCCTTACCGGCGTCAAAGATTCTCTGTTTCACCTCCCCCACGATGTGGGGAATCACCTGGATCGTCTTGCCCAGGTATTCGCCTTTGCGCTCTTTGGTCAAAACCGTATGGTAGATCTGACCGGTGGTGAAGTTGTTCTTCTTGCCCAGGTCCACGTTCAAAAAGCGCTCATAATGCCCCAGGTCCAGGTCGGTCTCGGCCCCGTCGGCGGTGACGAAAACCTCTCCGTGTTCCAGGGGACTCATGGTGCCCGGATCCATGTTCAAATAAGGGTCCATCTTCAAAATCGAGACATTCAGCCCCGTCTGCTTGAGCAGTGTTCCCACGCTGGCCGCCGTAATCCCTTTGCCCAGGGAGCTGAGCACCCCGCCGGTGACAAAAATGTACTTGGTCATGATCTGCCCTCTTTTTTCCGCGAAAATCTAACGCGATTGTAGCCAACCCCCTCTAAGAGGCAGGTAAAAGCTACCCGAAAAGCCGACAACGCATCGCCTCGGCCACCAGCAGTCTGGCCATCTCCTCGCTCTCGATCACCACATGGTCCACATCCAGCCCCGTAATCAGCTCCGCTTCCGAGCGGGTCTTAACCTTGGCCACCAGGTTGGCCTCCGGCGCCACGGCGTCCACCGCCTCGCAAATAAGGCGCAGGTGTTTGGCGTTGTCCACCGCCACAATGACCGCGCAGGCACGGGAAGCCTCAAAGTGTTTGAGCACCTCTTCATTGGCGGCATTGGCGAAAAAGATGGGCTCACCCGCCTTCTGCCCCTCCTCGACCCGGTTGATGTCGTGTTCCAGCACCACGTAGTTGACCCCCTGACGCTTCAGCTCCTCGGCCACCCGACGCCCCAACGGCCCGTAACCGCACAAGATCACATGATGGGAAAAACCGGCCGAATCGGGCCGGACGAAATCGGGTTCAGGCTCCGGCAGTAACCGGTCGGCGATATCCCGCACCCTTGCCAGCACAAAGACCGATGCCACCATCGAAAGGATGATGGAAGCAAGAAGAATCTGCGTCACCCTCCCCTCCAGCAGACCGTTGGCCGAGGCCAAAGAGAAGACCGCCAGCGCGAACTCACCCACCTGCGCAAGGGCCAAAGCGGTTTTGAGGGCGACACGGGGCCGGGTAAAGAAGCGCAAAAAGAGATAAACCGTGACAAACTTGATCGCCATAATGACCACGGTGGAGAGCAGAATCCATCCGGCGTTTTCGGCCACGGCCCGCAGGTCGATCTGCATGCCCACCGTGACGAAAAAGAGACCCAGCAGAAGGTCCCTGAAAGGCGCAAGCTCCGCCTCGATCTTGTAACGGTAGTGGGTTTCGGCCAGCATCATGCCGGCCAAAAAGGCCCCCAACGAATAGCTGAAGCCGAAAAAGTGGGCCATCTGGGCGGCCCCCAGAACAATCAGCAAGACGCTGCCTAAAAAGATCTCTGTCGAGTTGCTTCTGGCAATCTGCGCCAACACCCACTCCAGCAGGTATTTGCCCACCAGATAGATAATGATTCCCACCGCCACGGCATCAATGAGAATCTGCCACAGCATCTCCCCCAGATCGGCGGCCCGGGAAGAGAAGATGGTGATCATCAGCAAGATGGGAATCACCGCCATATCCTGGAAGATCAAAATCCCCACCGCTTTCCTGCCGTAGGGGGCGTGCATCTGTCCCGACTCGGCCAGGGTCTTGAGCACAATGGCCGTGGAAGAGAGCCCCAACGCCAACCCCACGATCATGGCCCCTTTATAGGGAAGATCGCCCGCAAAATGGGCCAAAACGCCAAAAACCACCGCGGCCAGGCCCAGTTGTAAAAAGCCGTAGAGGAAGACCTCCCGTTTCATCTTCGCCAAATGGCGGTAGGAAAACTCCAGCCCGATGGTAAACATCAAAAAGACGATACCAAACTCCGCCACGTGATGTAGGCGCGCGAGATCTTCATGCAGATCAAAAAAGGCGGTAACGATGACACCGGTCAGAATGTAACCGATGACGGTGGGAATATTGACCCGTTTAAGAAGCAGGTTCAAAACAACCGACAAAAAGGCGGCCAGCAGGGTAATTGAGAGATAGTCCATGAAAGATTATAACAAAGCGCGCCCCAAAAGGGCGGGCCTTTGGGGTTTTACGCGTTTTTGAGCGCCTTGCTCCAACTTTCCATCGCCTCGTTGGCCTGGGGGTTGGGCGCTTCCATGAAGATCACGACGAACTTGTCGCCCAGGTCGCTGACGCCGATGGAGCGGGGACGTACCGCCATCACCTCGGGGGTGGGCAGCTCTTTACCGAAGCAAAAGACGATGTTCTTGGCCGCCTTGATATTGTCGGCAATCGTGCTCTCCGGCAAAGAGGCGGTGTGGGCGTAGTGGTCGAAGGTGGCGATATAGGTGGCCACCGGATGCTCCTCGATGCGCGCTTTGAAATGGGCGATCACCTCATCCACGTTTTGGCAGGTGGTTTCGCTTTTGTCGATGAAAAGCTCGAAAATGGGGTATTTTTCTTTGAAGACTTTCTGGGTCATCACAGCTCCTTGGGAAAATTTTTACGAAATTGTAGCGCAAAGCGAAAGAGTTTTCGCCTTATAAAAAAGATAAGCCGAAGTTTTATAGAAGTTTTAAGCCCCGCGGGGGGCCAAAAGGATCACATCCCCGGAATGCGGGGGATGCGATCAAGCTTGGAGTTGCGGCAATACCAGCCCCACCCCTTTTTGAGCCAGTGGCCCACCACCGGCATGGGGATCATTTTGCCCCCTTTGTCGTCACGGTAGACAAAGGCCGCGCCGTCGCCGCTGTCCATGACGCACAGAATATTCAGGTGCGACATATACCCTTTGCGCTCACTGCGCCCTTTGGCGATGGCGTCAATGTTGAAGGCTACGTTGCGGGCCATCACCTCGGCGATATGCCCCTGTTTGGCGCGCCAGTCGGGGCCGTCCAGCACGGCGCTGTCGCCGATGGCGAAAACATTGTAGAACTCGGGGCTCTCGTCATAATCGTGCACCACCTCGCAGTAGTCGTTGATGCGGATCAACCCCGCCTCGTTAAGCGGCAGGTCGGAGTTTTTGAAAACCGGGTGACCGTCGCCGGCGGGAATGAACATGGTAAAGTCGCTCTCGATCTTGCTATCATCCTCCAGCACCACGCCGTCGGCCTCGAAACGTTTGATCTTCTTACCCGTCTGGCGGCGGATATCCAGGCGCTCGAAAAACATATCCATCATCTTCAGCGCCTGGGGACCCAGCCGCGCGCCGGGCTCTTTCATGGGCGCGAAAAAGGTAAGCTCGAACTTGTCGCGAATCCCCTTTTTCTTGAGCATATTGTGCACGTTGAAAAGCACCTCAAAAGCCGGGCCGCCCCGTACGTTGCTGGGATCTTTGGGGTTGCCGCCAAATCCCATGGCGATCTTTCCGCTCCCCTTTTGCACCAACGCCTCCAACCGCTCTTTGATCTTGAGCGACTCTTCGGGATGGCCGCAGATGGAGAGAAAGTGCTCGCTTCCCTCATGCTTGACCTTGCCGCTTCCCATGGCGATCACAAGAAAATCGCAGGTGTAGGTCTCTTCCGCGCAGACCACCCGCCGCTCTTTGGCGTGAATCTCCCTGACCTCGTCAACGATCAGCTCAAAACCGTGCACCCACGAAAGGCGCTTGAGCGGAATGCTCACATCCTCGAAACTCGCCTCTCCGGTGGGCACCCAGATGGAGGTGGGGTAGATATAGAAGTAGTCGCGGTTGGAGATCATCGTCACCGACCACCCCTTTTTGCGCAGGAAGATGGCCGCCTCCAACCCCGCGAAACCGCCGCCCAGAATCAACACTTTCTTATGGTTCAAAGCCTCTCCTCCTAATGGTTGTGAAATCGCATGATGTTATCAACGGTAATCTCCTCGCACGCCCCCTCCCGCAGACGCGCCAGCGCCTCGGAGACCAGTATGCGCCCCTCACCGGGGTACCAGAGCCGCACCCCGGCCTCTTTCATGAACATAAAGGGGTTGCCCCCGATATGCTGGGTTATCACCGTATCCACGCCGTTTTCAATCAGCCAGGCCACCGTCTTGGGACCGGCGCCGGCGTAGGGGTTCTCCCGAACCTCCACCGTACCGCCGTCATCGGCAAAGGCGAACCACTTGGCCTTGCCAAACACCGTCGTCAACGGCGGGTCCTCCCTGTTCATCTTCACCGGCATCGCGATCAACATCGCCTACTCCGCCTTCTTCAGTTTTTTCTGCACGATATCCCAGCGGGGATAGACAAAGACGGTATTGCGCTCCACGCGGATCTTTTCAGGCGCGTCGGTCGCGAACGCGATAATCTTGATCGGCACCGGCGTATCTTTTCGGGTATCTTTGGCCAGGGGTTCGGTCG
>JAADEJ010000079.1 GCA_013153475.1 Campylobacterota bacterium | reverse complement strand
GTTGGTACCCGTCACGCACAGCGCCAGCCACATCCCCGCCACTTCGTCAATGACAATACGGCTGTCGTCATGCACACCGGTACGGGCCTCGTAGGCGTTGATATGTCTGACCGCCGCCAGGGTAATGAGGATGGTGAGCAGAAAGAGGGTGGAGACGGGAAAAAAAAGCAAAACGGCGTATCCCGTCGCCAAAGCGGCCAGCGAACCCCACGTACCGGGGGCTTTGGGTAACAGACCGCTGCCGAAATATGCCAAAAAAAGTTTATCTGAAACGTTCATGTCATCTCCCGGTTGCAAGTGGCGTTATTCTACCGAAAAAGATGGTAATTTAAGCGGAGTGTCAGAAGAAAAAAGTGAAGATTGACTTAAGATATTTATTTGCCGGGAAGATTTATTGTTCTGTCAGTATCCGGGTAACGAGGAATAAAAAAGTTATGAAAAAGATCTGGACGGGTGTTTTGGGACTTTTTGCGGTATCGGGCGTTTGGGGAGAGGACCTCGGCAAACTGCTTGAGACCTATCGGATAGAATCGGATCTGTCAAAGATAACCGTCAAAGAGACGGCCGGTGTTGTCGATGTTTTTACCCGTGATATGCTGGAGCGGATGCAGGCGCATACCCTTTCGGACGTATTGAAAAATGTCGCCGTTCTCAACTATAGCCGAACAGCCAGGAATGTAACGCTTTTTACGAAGTCGAGCGTGGGATTTTTCCCCGTATCGTCTGTCCGTCTTTATATCAACGATCATGACATGACATCCGCCTCTTTCGGCAGTGCCCTTTTGATCTGGGGGGATATGCCGGTTGAACAGATTGATCACATAGAGGTCTACAAGGGGGCGTCTTCCAACGAGTTTGGAAACGAAACCGGTTCCATCATTATCCGGTTGTATACCAAAACGCCGGAACGGGATGAGGGTGGAAAAGCGCGTTTGATGGTCGATGACGCGGGTAGTTATGAAGGTCATCTCTATTACGCCCATACGGCGGAGAGCGGATGGAAAACCTTTTTCTACGGCGAAAAAGATTATATTCAACGGGAGACTTTCGAATATCACGGGTGTGACGTACGAAGCGACAAACACGGCAATCTGTTGCAGGCGACCCTCTCCCGTGGCGATTTCCGGGTAGAGATGGGGCGTTATGCGAAGAAGAATGACGAATTTTTGGGTGAATCGCCGCCGTATCGTCCGGATGGGGGCGGTCTGGATGCCAAACATGCTTATATCCATATGAGTTACCGGTTGCCTCAACAAACGAAACTGACTATCGCCTTCGATGACCTTGACTACCACCGGCAGTCGGAAAAAGCGTTGGATTCGTTGACGCTTCCTTTTCCCGTCACTGAAGACTTCAGCTCGAAATTTCGTGACAAAATCTACACGGTTCAGCTTGAAAAGAGTCTGGATGTGGGGAGATGGCACTTTTTCAGCGGTATATTCTATAAATACAAAAGTTTCGAGAGTGAGACGAATCTGTTGCAGTTCGGTTCCGATTATCCGGTAAAAGATTCGTATGAGGGCGGGTTGAATCTTTACTCTTTCTATGTGGAAGGCAAGTATGCGTTGACGCCCTCGAGCGCGCTGGCGGCTTCGCTCAAGATAGACCGTTCGGATTATTCCGGCGGGGTCAACGACTATACCCGATCGATTTTGCGGGCGGGGTACCTTTATAAAGACGGAACATGGTCACTCAAGTTTTTCGTGACACGGGGTTATCTGTCGGTTCCGATGTATCAGCTTTACGGGGGTGAAGAGAATTTCATCGGGGCCAATCCCGATCTCGAGCCGATAGATGTCCGATTCCTGGGGACGGCGGACCTGGGCTGGCGAAAAGGCGGGCATGAGGTCGATTTGCAGGTGGCCTATTCCGATACGGACAATCAGGTCGTCTATCGCGCTTCGCAGGGGTTTGTCAACATGGATGGCAACAACCGCTATAGGCGGGCGATTCTTCGGTATACCTACCATTGGAATCCGGCCGATTTCACGAGAATCAGCTGGTATGGCGGGGCGAAGTCGCCGGCTGTTCATCTAAGTCCCGACTACGGTGTGCTGCTGGAGTCTTTCAACTCTTTCGGCGATATAGATCTCTACCAGGCTTTGCATATGCGCGGTCCCTATACCCTTGGGGATACGCATTTCGACGCTTCGTGGGATTATACGGTGGCGGTGAAGTATCACCTCACATCCGATTTGTCGATAGGCCTAAGGGGGGAAAACCTTTTGAACGACGGTTTTGTTCAGGGGTATCAGGACCTGGACGGGGTGGTCGGTTTTCCCGTATATGATCAAAAAATATGGTTGAACGTGGAGTATCTGTTCTGATGCGACTCCTTTGGGTGGTTTTGCTGCCGATTCTTCTGTTAGGTGCGACCGACAGAGCGGAAAAGCAGATTTACGAATCGCTGATTACGCTGATATATCCGCAGCGTGAAGTGGTGAAAGTATGGTCGGATGACGAGAACCGGCGGGCGTTCCTTGCCGAAATGGGGCCGCGGGTTCGCTTGGTGGAGAGACCGCAAATGGCGGATCTGGTGGTTTTGAGACACACGGAAAATCTGCAAATAGATCGGCCCATCATCGCCGAGCGTTACGGGATTTTGAAACGCTATCGAGAACGCGCGGTTGTCGGGTTTTACTGGAAAAAAGGCCGTCCCCATCTCATTTTTCTCGAGAGCGCATTGCGCCACTTCAACATCCGTCTCTCGGATGAGTTGCGTGCCTATGTAGTGAAGCGTCCATGAAGAGAGTATTGATTCTCTTTACCCTTTTTCTCCTTTCCATTTTTGTGGCGATATTCTATCTTTACCACAAGATGGACGTGATTCACCGAAAAATTTCCGAAAATGTCGAAACCCTTTTCATCAACGAAGCGGGAGAGTTCAGCAGAAACGTGGAGGGGTATCTGAAACGTTTGACCGGTTCGGACTATCCGGTTGAAAAGCTGATGAGAAATCCGAATCTGCGGACATTGGCCGAAAGGGCGTTGGGCATCATTATCACACCGACAATCAAATATGTCTATATCGTCTACAAAGATGAGGACGGCCACTACCGTTATCTCGTGGACGGCAGCCGGGAAGACAGAGGAGAGTTTGGCGAACCGATCAACGTGGACGAGCCCCGATGGCGTGCCTCTTTTCTTTCCGGAAAGCCGACGGTGCTTTCGCAAAAAAACCTGGAAAAGATATGGGGTACCTATCTTTACCCTTTGAAAGGCAAAAAGGGTACCGATGCCGTTGTCGCCATCGACTTCTCCATGAACCTTCCACGACAGATCAACGGTGCATCCCGTCCCATGCAGATGGTTTTTCTATATATCTTTGTCGCCATCGGCCTTTTTATTTTTCTGTTGGCATGGCAGACCTTTTTGCTCTTTAAAACCCGAAAAATCAGTATGCACGATGCTTTGACGGGCGCATACAACCGTACCTTTTTGCAGGATTTTCTCAACGGTATGGATCCGGCGCGCTACCACCTTCTTATGATCGATCTCGACCATTTCAAACAGATCAACGACACTTACGGTCACAAAGCCGGCGATTTGATTCTTAAAGGATTCGCGGAGCGGGTGAGGCGTCTGATACGGAACAAAGATACGCTGATCCGTTACGGCGGAGAGGAATTTTTGATTTTCCTGCGAAGGAAAGATGGGGATGAAGTTCCTGAAATAGTGGCCGAGCGGATACGTACCGCCGTGGCCGACGCCCCTTTCTTTTTTGAGAAAGAGAAGATACATTTGACGGTTTCGGTCGGGTTGATCGAGAAACCCGAACGTTACAAATCCCCGAATCTGGCCGTCAAGGCGGCGGATCAGATGCTTTACAGGGCAAAAAGAACCGGGCGGAACAAAGTCGTATCGGATCGGGAGGAGGCGACGTTACCCTACGACCAGGAGAGGGAAATCACCCTCTATACCGTCAGACACGCCTTGGAAGAGGGGAGAGTCGTCTGTCACTATCAACCCATTTTCGATCTTCGCAACGGTAAACCGGTCAAATATGAGGCGCTGGTGCGCATTGTGGATAGGGAGCGGTACTACACCCCTGCCGATTTCTTGCCTTTGATTGCCCATACGACCCTCTACGCGGATGTTACCAAACGGGTTTTGCAGTCGGTTTTCAATGTGATGGAACGCAGTGATTACGCCATCAGTGTCAATCTCGAGTTGACCGATATTCTCGACAATAAAATCTACGATATTCTGATCGCCCAGTTGAAGAAAAACAGGGCGCTTGCCCATCGACTGATTGTGGAACTGCTGGAAAACGAACCGTATGACAGTGATGAACTGGTACGCCGCTTGAAAGAGATACGTCAGTTTGGAACCCGGATCGCCCTGGATGATTTTGGAAGCGGTTACGCCAACTTCGCGCTATTTCAGAAAATCAATATCGATATTCTGAAAATCGACGGATCGTTGGTGAAATCGGCGTCGGTCGATATGAAGAGTTACAATATCGTCATCAGTATTCAGCAATTCGCCAATCGGTTGGGCATTGAAACGGTTGCGGAGTATATTCACGACGAAGCCACGTTACGGATCATGCGCGATGCCGGTGTGACGTTTGGGCAGGGACACTATCTCGGTGCGCCTTTTCCCGTTCCCGACGGAGAAAGACCCTTTTTAAACATTAAATGAAGCTTTGTAAACAAAACTTCATTGCTCTTTAAAGTAAATGGGTGTAGACTCGAAGAAAGTCTCCTCAAAGGTGGAACGATGGCGTTTCGTTGCTTCTGTCAGCCGGGTCTTGGAATGAAGAATCGGGAACCGATTCTGTTGGGTGAGGGAGACGATCATGCCGTCTATTGGATCGGTTCGGATGATGAGAGCGCTTTTCGGTTCAACGTCTATCTGGTGATAGACGGCGAAGAGGCGGTCATTGTCGATCCGGGAAGCCGTGCGTTTTTTCCGGAAATCTTTGAAAGGGTCGGACGCCTGATCGATCCGTGGAATGTGACGGGTGTGGTTTTGTGCCATCAGGATCCCGATGTCGCCGCCTCCATCGTGGACTGGTTGCGCTTTAACCCGGCTTTGCGGATTATCGCGTCGGAACGTACCAACGTCCTGTTGCCGCACTACGGGGTCAAAGATTACGATTTTTACAATATCGTGGAGAGACCCGTCTGGCGTTTTGCAAGCGGCAGGAAGCTGCGTTTCGTGGAAGCGCCGTTTCTGCATTTCGCCGGTGCTTTTGCCACGTATGACGAGTCGAGCCGTTTTCTCTTTTCCGGGGATATTTGGGCGGCGCTGGATACGGAAAGGGTGCTGGTGGTGCGGGATTTCGACTACCATGTTACGCTGATGGACCTGTTTCATATCGACTATATGGCTTCCAACAAGGCGGCGGCGGGGTTTGCCAAACGGTTGGAAGATTATGTGATAGATGCCATTTTGCCTCAACACGGCTCCATCATCCCTTCTGAATATGTGGAGAGAGCCATCGACTACCTGATGGATCTTCAATGCGGATTGGATCTGATCTATCCGGATCTTTAGGAGGCTGGCCATGCAAGAGGATGTTGAAGCGCTGCGTGAACGGATCAGGGAGTTGGAGAGGCTGGTGAAGATCTCCAGGCAGACCCTTGACCAATACGCGATGATCAAACGCAAACATAAAGAGGCGCTCGACTTTCTCAATGCCCAGAAGCGTTTTACCGATTCCATCATCGAATCGAGCGCCAATGCCATCATCGCCATCAACCATCGCAAGCGGGTGGTTATTTTCAACGGGGCGGCGGAGAAGATTTTCGGATATAGCAAAAAGGAGATGCTGAACAAGGATACCCTGCATCTGATCGTACCGGAGCGCTACTATGAGGCCCATAACCGGGCGATAGAGCGATTTCTGGCTACCGGCGAGTCGGTAGGTATCATCGGGAACAGGGTCGAGATGGAGGGCAAGAAACGGGACGGTACGCTTTTCCCCATCCGTATCGGTTTCGGGGTGAGTGAAAAGAGCGGCAAAACCGTTATTATCGCCAATATCGAGGATATCACCAAAGAGAGAGAACAGCTCAAAACCATTCAGCAGCAGAACAAGCTGGCCGCCATGGGGCAGATGATCGGCGCCATCGCCCATCAATGGCGACAGCCGCTCAACACCCTCTCCACGGGCATTCAAAATCTTGCTTTCGATTATGCCGAAGGATTGTTGGAGGATGAAGCGTATGTGCGTTCCTTTATTGAAAAGAACAAGAAAATCATCCGTTTCATGTCACGAACCATCGACGATTTTCGCGCTTTTATCCGGGTGGACGGCGGGCGTGAGTGTTTTGATGTCAAAGAGGCGACCCTGGAGGTTTTGGGGATGCTTTCCGCCCAACTGGACTACCATTGTGTTCGGACGTTTGTCGAAGGGGAGGGGTTTGCGTGTATGGGGATGAAGAGCGAATATCAGCAGGTGGTGCTCAATATTGTCTCCAACGCTCAGGATGCGCTGGCCCAGGCCGGTGTGGAAGCACCGTCCATCCATATCCGTTTTCGTCGAGGGCAGGTCGAGATATGTGACAACGGCGGTGGAATACCCGAGTCGGTATTGCCGAGAATTTTCGAGCCCTATTTCACTACCAAGGAGATCGGCAAGGGTTTGGGACTGGGGCTTTATATGTCCCGCGCCCTGATCGAGCATATGGGAGGCAGACTGGAAGCGAAAAACGAAGGTGGATACGCCTGTTTTACGATTTATCTCCCGCCGTGCGGAGAGAAGGAGTAGAGAATGGATCGGAGTATCTCCATTTTGTATGTGGAAGATGAGAATGAGATGCGCAGAAACACCGCCAGAATGCTCGAAAGACTTTCGTCGGAGCTCTATCTCGGATGCGACGGTCTACAGGGGTTGAATCTTTTTCGTCAGTATCGCCCCGATATCGTGGTGACGGATATCCGGATGCCGGAGATGGACGGGATCACGATGGCCAGGAAGATCCGGGAGACGGTGCCGGATCAGCCGATCATCTTTATTACCGCCTACAGTGAAAGCGATTATTTTCTGAATGCCATCGAAATGCAGGTGGACGGTTATATTCTCAAACCGATCGACTATGCGTTGCTGGAGAATAAAATCCGTACCATTCGGGAGAATCTCTGGATCAAGAGAGAGTTGCGTTTTCATCAGACCCTTGTCAACGAGATTATCAAACTGCAGGACGATCTGCTGATCGTGCTGGACGAGAGAGGTAGGATTCTCTATTCGAATCAGGGTTTTCTCGATTTTTTCGGTGTGGATTGTGTTCAGGAGTTTGAAAAAGCCTACAAAGACGTGGCATCGCTTTTTGATCGTTGTGAAGGGTGTTTCCGACCCGATCCTGATGATCCGCGTCCCTGGTTCGTCCAACTGTTGGAGCTGAACAAAAACGAGCGTCTCGTCGCGATCCGTGAGCCGCTTACGATGATGGAGAAGATCTTTCTCGTATCGGTCAGAGGGGTAAGGAACGACGTGCATACGGTGGTAACCCTGACGGAGATCACGGAGATCGAGAAAGAGAAGAGCGAACTTCGACGCAAAGCGTTTCGCGATCTTTTGACGGGCATCTACAACCGGACCTATCTGAATGAGATTCTTGTCAACAGTATCGAGCAGTTTCGGCGGTACGGTACCCCTTTTGGTCTGATCTTTTTCGATATTGACCATTTCAAAAGGGTCAACGACACCTACGGGCACCATGTGGGAGACGAGTTGCTCAAAGAGCTGGCTGCTCTTGTGGCCCGGCATATCCGATCCTGCGATATTTTCGCGAGGTGGGGCGGAGAAGAGTTCGTGATTATCCTTCCGGGCAACCATATCAAAAACGCCGCGTTCGTAGCCGAAAACCTGTTGCGTCTTATCGACGGTTACCGGTTTTTGAAAAATCTTCCGGAAACGGAGGGGAAAGGAATCCATATCACCTGTAGCTTCGGAGTGGCCGAAATTAGGGAAGGTGAGGATGACGAAGCGCTGATGGAGCGGGTAGACAGGCTTCTATATGAGGCCAAGCACCGGGGTAGAAACCGTGTTGTCGTCCAGTCCTCCGCTTCAGGTTAGCGAGGAGGTCTGGTAGAGTTTGAGGAGCTTGAGGTAAAAATCCTCCTCGCTTTGGCTCTCAAGCAGGCCGCTACCGGGCATGAGGTCGTAGTAGATTTTTTCCAGGTTCTCGAAACGATCGGGAAAGAGGCGGGCCATGATCATGGCCGAAATCTCCCCGCGCACCAGTACCGCCGGCGGCAGGATGCCCCGTTTAAGGAGTTCTAAAATGGAGTCGGCGTGGTAGGAGATGTGGTGGTGCTCGCCGTGGGGGCAGGTTTTGTTGCTCACCAGTGTGCGGCAGATGTCGCAGTAGGCGTATTCGGGCGCGGTCTGGATGGCAATATTGAGCCCCTTTAAATGGTCAAAGACCGACTGCATCCGGTTTTTGTCGTAAAAGCTTCCCAGCCCCGCGTGGTTTTGGCCGATCACCAGCTCGTCACAGCCGAAATTCTCCGCCACCAGCGCGTCGAGAATCACTTCGTTGTAACCGGCAAAAAGGTAGGTGTACTCCAGCGGCACGATGATGACCCGGTTGGCGGGCAGAAAGCTTTTGACAAAATAGTCCATACAGCGGTAGCGCAGTTCGTAGGGGAAGTCGGGGTCGTCCTGAAAGGGTTTGAGCAGAAAGATCACCACCAGGTCGTTTTGGTCCAGCGTGGTGCGAATAAGCCGCTCATGGGCGCGGTGTAAGGGTCTGGCCGCCATCATCAGGGCGCTGGTTTTCAGCGCGCCCACCCGGTTTTTGGCCGCCAGGATCTTCTCTTTGATCTGGCGGTGTTTGGGGTAGTCCACCCGGTACTCGCCGGCGATGGCGTAGCGCCCCAGCCGTTTCATGGTGGCCTGCACGCCGGGGTGGGCGGGGTTTTGGGTGCCGTAAATTTCCAGCAGACGCTGTTGGGGGTCGATGGGAAAGACCTCGTCGGTCACGAGCCAGCCCACCGGTTTGCCGTCGGCTACCAGGGTGACCTTCTGCCCCTTTTTTAAAGAGGTGAGCACCTCTTCGTTGCGCCGTCCCTTGGGCGCCAGAATAAAAGGAAAGGGAAATGAGCGGTTTTGGTAGCATTTGGTGCGGTTGACCTCTTCGGCGGTTTGGCTGTCCATCAGCCCCGTGACGGGTTTAAGCAGGCCCTCCTGCACCAGCGCCAGCGTGGAGAGGGCTTCCAGGTCGATATAAAGAATCGGATCACTTTTTCTTGAAGATGCCATACTTTTTCCTCTTTTCCCACAGCGACTTGCGGGAGATGCCCAGCTTCTTGCTCAGCTCCGTGTCGGGGAACTTGTGCTGGTAGTTTAGAATAATGAACTTCACGTAATCGTCAATGGTCAGAATCTCGGCCCGGTCAAAGATCTTGTGCTCACTCACCAGCTCGATGGCGGGGAGGGTGTCGGCGTCAAATTTTTCCGTGGTGGCGGCCACGACGTTTTTGCCCTCAATGGCTTTCAAAAAGGCCTCTTTCTCGCTCTTTTTAAGGGTCTGGTACTCAGGCATATAGGCAATCTGCTCCTCGCCGAGTCTGGCCAGGCTTTTAAGCGAAGCGGGGTTGGAAAGAGGCAGGTAAACCAGCGGGCGCTCCAGGTGGCGGGCCAGGGCGAAGGCGTAGGCGTCGGCCTGTTTTTGGTAGTTGGTCTGCACCATCAGGGGCAGTGTCGCGGCAAGCGGATCGGGCAGTTGGATGGAGCCGAGCTGGTGCTGAATGTAGTTTTCGTAAAGCTCGCACTCCCTTTGGAGCTGGCGGTAGCGGTGGAAGTGGTTGATCTTTCTAATGAGCTCCTCGATCATGAAGGGCTTTTGAATGTAGTCGTGCGCCCCCGCTTTGAGAGGGTCGGTGACGGTATCGTTGCTGATATACGAGACCATCAGCAAAATAATGCGCGTTTTGTAGCGTTCGATCACCGGGTAGAAGTTCTGGCCCGTAAGATTGGTAGAGAGCAAGATGACATCATAGTCGCTCTCCTGGGCCAGGGCGTCGTTGACGGCGGCAAAGATGTCACACTCGTGGCCGTAGTCTATCAGCTTCCCGGCGATGCTTTGGGCCAGGTAGATCTCCTCTTCGACAATCAGTATCTTCATAGTTGTGTCCAGTCTATCAGTTTCAAGGTGGCGCACGCCTGCACGGCGACCCCCTCTTTGCGCCCGACAAAGCCCAGGCGTTCGGTGGTGGTGGCTTTGACGTTGACGCAGTAGGGCGGCAGATCAAGCAGTTGGGCCAGCCGGGCGCGCATGGCCTCTTTGTAGGGGCCGACACGGGGGGTCTGGGCCATGATCGTGATATCGGCCTGCTCAATCTCGAAACCGGTGTGGGTCAGCAGGTGCACCACGTGGCGCAATAGCTTGGCGCTGTCGGCCCCGGCCCAGGCGGCGTCGGTGTCGGGGAAGAGCTCGCCGATATCTCCCATGCCCGCCGCACCCAGCAGGGCGTCAATCAGCGCGTGAATGGCCACGTCGCCGTCGGAGTGGGCCTTGAAGCCGACGGGGGCGTCAATGCGCACCCCGCCCAGCACCATCGGTTTGTCACTGCCGGCGCTTTCAAAGGCGTGCACGTCAAAGCCGGTGCCCGTGTAGCGCACGGCGGTATCGGGGGGCAGAAGGCAGGGAAGCTGGGGCAGGTCTTCGGCGAAGGTGAGCTTGTGCAAAGCCGTTGAGCCCGGCACGAAGGTCACTTTCGCGCCCACGGCGTGGAGGGCACTGCTTTCGTCGGTGTACTCGATAGGGACAGCCAGCGCTTTTTTAAGTATGTCGGTGCGGCTGAGCTGGGGTGTCTGAATCCGTAACAGGCGACGGCGGTCGACGGGCCTGCCGTCGTACCAGACCGTGTCGGCCACGGGCAGGGCGGGCACGGCGCAGTCGCTCTGGCCTATCGCCTCCAGCAGGGTGCGGCAGACACTTTCGTCCACGCAGGCGCGGGCCACGTCGTTGACCAGCACCAACGGCGTCTCAACCTCTTTGAGCGCGTTTGTGAGCGAAGCCTGGCGGCTGTTTCCTCCGGTAACGAATGTCACCTTTTCATGATAAATATGGCGCTGCATGAAAGCGAGCTCTTCGGGATGGCCGGTGACCACCGCTTTGCCAAAGAGCCCCGTCTCCAGCAGGTTTTCCAGTACAAAGAGCCAGAGCGGGCGCCGTCCTACCCGCAACCACTGCTTCTTGACCGGCTTTTTGAAACGGCTCGCCTCGCCGGCGGCCAGGAGGATCAGGGTTAAATCGGACAAATTCTCTCCTAAAAATCCTTGAGTGTTACGAAAGTATACACAAGAAAAGCTTGCTTTTATCTTTTTTGTGATAATTTTTGACCAGCTCAGACGGAGGAATTTTTATGAGAAGCGAATGGGTCAGGAAGCGTGAGAAGGACACTGTCCGCACGCAGATGTACTACGCCAGAGAGGGGATCGTGACCGAAGAGATGGCCTATGTGGCCAAAAGAGAACGGCTTGACCCCGAGTTTGTCAGAAGCGAAGTGGCCAGGGGACGGCTGATTATTCCGGCCAACGTCAACCATGTCCACCAAAAACCCATGGCCATCGGCATGGCGGCGACGTGTAAAATCAACGCCAACATCGGCTCTTCCGCCGTGGCCAGCGATATTGAGGGGGAGGTTGAGAAGGTCAAGGTGTGCCAAAAATACGGCGCCGACACCATCATGGACCTCTCCACCGGCGGCGATTTGGACGCGATACGCGAAGAGGTGATCAAACACGCCGAAGTGCCCATCGGCACCGTGCCGATGTACCAGATTTTGCACGATTGCAACAACAAAATCGAAGACCTCACCATTGACGCGATGCTGGAGGTGATTGAGCGCCAGGCCAAGCAGGGGGTGAGTTATTTTACCATTCACGCCGGTTTCCTGCTTCGCTTCATGCCGCTGGTGGCCAAGCGTAAAATGGGTATTGTCAGCCGGGGCGGCTCCTTGATGGCGGCGTGGATGATGCACTACCACAAAGAGAACCCCTTCTACACCGCCTATGACGATATTTTGGATATTTGCCGAAAATATGACGTCAGCCTCTCGTTGGGCGACAGCCTGCGCCCCGGATGCCTCTACGACGCCAGTGACGACGCCCAGCTGAACGAGCTGAAAGTTTTGGGTGAGCTGACACTGCGGGCGTGGGAGAAGGATGTGCAGGTGATGATTGAGGGCCCGGGTCACGTGCCTTTGAACCAGATTGAGCGCAACATGAAGCTGGAGCGCGAATATTGCCACGAGGCGCCCTTTTACATTCTGGGCCCGCTGGTGACCGATATCGCCGCCGGGTATGATCATATCAGCTCCGCTATCGGCGCGGCGGTGGGCGGCTGGCACGGGGCCAGTATGCTCTGCTACGTTACCCCCAAAGAGCACCTGGGCCTGCCCAACGCCGCGGACGTGCGCGAGGGGATCATCGCCTACAAAATCGCGGCCCACGCCGCCGACATCGCCCGGGGCCGCAAAGGGGCCCGCGACATTGACGACGCCATGAGCGACGCGCGCTACAACTTTGACTGGAACAGACAGTTTGAGCTGGCCTTGGACCCCGACCGTGCCCGCGAGTACCACGACGAGACCCTGCCGCAGGATGTCTTTAAAGAGGCGGAGTTTTGCTCCATGTGCGGGCCGAAGTTTTGCAGTTACAAGATCAGCCAGGATCTTATTGAGGGTAATGTGGATATGTCGGCCATGGAGCCGACGGCGAGCTAAAGAGAATTTTAAGCAAAAAAGGCGTACTTTTCGCCCGAAACCATTTTAAAAGCAGGAGAGAAAATGACCCAATCAAGAGTCAAAGAGATACTTTCAACCGTTACCTATCCGGGGTTTACCAAAGACATTGTCACCTTCGGGTTTGTCAAGGATATTGAGATTGACGGGGGCCGGGTGGCCGTGACGCTGGAGATCACCTCCAGCGCGCCCGAGGTGAAAAAGGAGCTGGAAGAAGAGATCCGCATGAAGCTCATTCGTGAGGGGGCCAGCGAGGTGATCGCCATTATCGGCCAGCCCAAGATGCCCCGCGAAACCTCCAGCAGGGGCAAAAACATCGCCCCGCAGGTCAAAAACTTCGTCATGGTCAGCTCCGGCAAAGGGGGCGTGGGCAAGTCGACCACTTCCGTGAACCTGGCGATTGCCCTGGCGATGCAGGGTAAGAAAGTGGGCCTGCTTGACGCCGATATTTACGGCCCCAACGTGCCCCGGATGATGGGCATTGAGGATATGCGCCCCGACGTGGTGGGCAACAAGGTCAAGCCCATTACCGCCTACGGTGTGGAAGTGATGAGTATGGGCAACCTGATGGAAGAGGGCCAGGCGCTTATTTGGCGCGGCGCCATGATCATGAAAGCCATTGAGCAGTTCTTGCGCGACATTCTCTGGAGCGATCTGGATGTGCTGGTGATTGATATGCCCCCGGGAACGGGTGACGCCCAGCTCACGCTGGCCCAAAGCGTGCCCGTAACCGCCGGCATTACCGTCACCACCCCCCAGCAGGTCTCACTGGACGATTCACGCCGAAGCCTGGAGATGTTTAAAAAACTGCATATTCCCATCGCCGGCGTGGTGGAGAACATGAGCGGCTTTATCTGCCCCAGCTGTAACACCGAAAGCGATATCTTTGGCCGCGGCACCGCCGAGGCGGTGGCCAAAGAGTACGACTCCAAACTGCTGGCGCAAATTCCCATTGAGCCGGCGGTACGCGAAGGGGGCGACGCGGGTAAACCCATTACCTACCACTACCCCGAAAGCGAGACGGCCAAACGCTACCTCAAAGCCGCCGAAGAGCTTTGGCAAACCATTGAAGAGATTAACGAAGAGGGCGGCGTAAGCAACGAAGCGATCCAACCCACCACCCCTCCGGGCGTGAGCGCCTGCTCCACCGGCAGCTGCTAAGCTCTTTTTTCGCGGCTTTCGCCGCGAATCCCTCTTTTTTAACAACCGACTAACACTTCTGTGATATAACAGATCAAACTCCCATTCCAAAGGAACAGAATGTCTCCCTATCCCTCCTATATCGAAGAGGTCGAGCCTATCGCTCTTTATGATGAACTGGCCGAGTTTCTGGGCGCGATCGAGAACGGCGTTTACAGAATTTATTACAAAGAGATCGTTAAGATGGCGGGCCACAGCTGCGCCACCGTGGCCGGCGCGTGGCTGATGGCCGATTACGGGCTCAAGGCCCTCTACGGCGACGAACTGCCGCGTCGGGGCGAGATAAAGGTTGAGCTCAAACACGGCGTGCAGGAGCAGCACAGCGGCGTGGTGGGTATGGTGCTTACCAACATAACCGGCGCCACCAGGGATGACGGGTTTGGCGGGATTCCCGGCGGGAAATTCAACCGAACCGGACTGCTTCATTACGGGGCCGAGATTGAGACGGATATTCGCCTGACCCGTCTGGATACGCAAAAGAGCGTCGGCGTCAACTACCGCCCAGGCAAAGTCGTCAACCCCATGAAGATACTCATGAGCGCCATCGGCCCGGACGCCACACCGGACGACAAAGCCGCATTCCCCCGACGTTTTCAGGAGATGGTCGCCACGGTCTTCGCCAACCGGCATGAGGTGATCGAGGTGGTGGTGCAATAACTTACTACATTTGACTGTATGATATATAGCCGGAAAGATCACTTTCCGGTTTTCTCCCCATTATTCTTTTTACAAACGGCGTTTTTTTTGGTTAAAATATTCCAAACTTTTGGGAAAGTTAACCAATGCATATAGACGCGCGTATCAAAAAAGGCAAAGTAACCAAAATCGGTGATACCTATGTCAATGTCCTCTTGGAAGACGGTACAACGGGACGGCTGAATTTTTATGACTCAATGTATGAAACATTGGAGCATTTTGTTTCGGCTTATCAAACTCTTTTAGCTAACGGAGAAAGAAAAGAGTTTATTTTAAAAGCTGAGAAAGAGAGTCGAAGTTGGTACGTTTCCGATGATGTCGCGCGGTACCGCCGGGACTGGGAGGCGCTTGGCGGTGATGTCATTGGAAAAGAGTTTGCGTTTGTCGTGAACAGTTATGTGGGAGACTATGCCGTTAAATGCCACCTTATTAACCAGCAAGGCGAAAAAACGGTCATTGAGGCCTTTTTGTATAAAGAGGATATTGTCGGCCCGACAGACAAAACCATCCAGGAACTGCTGGAGATTGGAGACTATCTCAAAGCGGTGGTGAAAGAGATTAATGTTCGTCAGTATCAGTTGAGAATAAACATTAAAGAGTTTCGTAAACGTCTCCAGGATGAGTACGAAAATTATAAACAAAAACGCCGGG
>JAADEJ010000003.1 GCA_013153475.1 Campylobacterota bacterium | reverse complement strand
CGCCTGGATGGCGGCCCACCCGGTGGCGGCCAATCTGCTGATGATCGTGGCGCTCATCGGCGGCCTTTTGATGATGAACCATCTGCGTCAGGAGGTCTACCCCGATTTCGAGCATGACGAGGTACGGGTGAGTGTGGCCTACCCCGGGGCGGGGCCCGAAGAGATCGAGAAGGGGGTGATTCTGCCCATCGAAGAGGCGGTCGCCGGGGTGGACGGGGTCAAAAAGGTGACGGCTACGGCTTCCGAGGGACGGGGAACCGTCAATATCGAGGCCCGCAAGGGGTACGACCTGCAATTGCTGCAAAACGACGTGCAAAACGCCGTCAACCGCATCCGCACTTTCCCCGCCGATATCGAGCGTCCCCGGGTGATGATGCGCAGTTACGAGCGCCAGACCATGGCCCTGGTGCTTTACGGGGATGTGGACCGTTTGACCCTCTATCGCCTGGCGATGCGGTTTAAATACCGCCTTTTGCGACATCCCGAGATCTCGAAAGTCGATCTGTACGGGTTGTCGGCATTGCAGTACAGCATAGAGATTCCCGAGCCGGTTTTGAGAAAATATGCGCTCTCTTTGGAGGAAGTCGCCCGAAAGATAGGAAACGACGCCATGGATCTTCCGGCCGGCAGTATCAAAACCGTCAACCAGGAGATTCTTGTACGGCTGCACCAGCGTCGGGAAGTGGCCTCGTCGTTTCGGAGCATCCCGATCTTGACCACCCCGGAAGGAAGCGTGATACGGCTTGGGGATATTGCCCGTATCCGGGAAAATTTCGAGAATGAGGACTATTTCGCCCTCTACAACGGGAAACCGGCTCTGCGTATCGCCGTGCGCAATCCCCAGGAGACCTCTCCCATCGCCATATCCCGTATCGTGAGCCGGGAGGTGGAAGACTACAACCGGATTCTGCCCGAGTCGGTCAGGATTCAGGTGGCCAGCAATCAGGCGGCGGTCTTTGAGGAGCGGGTGAAGCTGCTGTTGAAAAACAGTGCCCTGGGGTTGCTGATCGTGCTGGCGGCGTTGTCGCTTTTTTTGGAGATTCGGCTGGCTTTCTGGGTCATGATGGGTATTCCCATCTCTTTCATGGGGGCCTTTTTTCTTTTTCCTTTCCTGGATGTCTCCATCAGCATGGTCTCCCTGTTCGCTTTTATCATCGCGCTGGGGATCGTGGTGGACGACGCCATCGTGGTCGGGGAGAATATCTACCATTACCGTGAGAGAGGCTACACGCCGCTGGCGGCGGCGATACGGGGCGCGCGGGAGATGGCCGTGCCGGTGTCATTCGCCATTTTGACCAATGTGGTGGCCTTTTTGCCCATCTACTTCATTCCCGGCACGACCGGGAAGATTTTTCAGGTGATACCGGTGGTGGTGATCACGATCTTCCTGATCTCCTGGATCGAGTCGCTCTTTATCCTGCCCGCCCACCTGGCGGAAGTGAAAGAGCGGGTCAAAAATCCCCTGCTGCGTGCCGTGCACCGTTATCAACAGCGTTTCAGCCGGGCCTTTCGGGGGTGGGTGCGTTTTCGTTTCGGGCCGTTTCTGCTCTTTTTGCTGCGTTATCGTTACCTGATGATCGCCGTGGCCGTCACCTTTTTGCTGGTGACGATCGCTTTTGCCATGAGCGGCAGGATGGGTATGCAGATATTTCCCCGTACCCCCTCAAGTTACGCCCAGGCGATCGTGAAACTCCCTTTCGGCACGCCGGCGGACGTGACGCGAAAAGTGGTTAAAAAGATCGTCAAAGCCGCCTATACCGCCCAGGAGAAAGCGGGAGTGAAGAATTATGTCCGGGGCATTTACGCCCGTATCGGACGTGAAGGGACGCATGAAGGGCTTATTCGTGTCTATCTTCCGCCCGCCTCGATACGGGACAAAACGCTCTCAAACGCCGATTTTGTCCGGTTGTGGCGCAAGGAGGCGGGGGAAGTGCCGGGAGCGGAGCTGTTGCAGTTTTCCGCCTATGCCGGCGGACCCGGGCACGGTGCGGCGATCTCTTTGGAGATCAGCCACAGCGACTTGCGAATTTTGAAAAAAGCGAGTGCCCTGATCGCGCGGGAGTTGCGCAAATATCCCGGTCTCTACGACATCAGCGACGGCTTTGAGGAGGGTAAAGCGCAGATCGACTTCACTCTCAAGCCGGCGGCCTACATGATGGGATTTGACGCCCGTACCATCGCCAGAGAGATCCGGGGCGCCTTTTACGGCGCGGAGGCGCAGCGGATTCTGGTTGGCAACGACGAAATCAAGGTATTGGTGAAACTGCCCGAAAAGAGCCGCCGTTCCCTGGAGACGCTTTATGAAATGCGTCTTTTTACTCCCGACGGCAAAGAGGTGGCGTTGATGGATCTGGTACGTCTGAAATGGGACAGGGCCTACACCCAGATTCTGCGGGTCAACGGACGGCGTGTCGTAACGGTGGAAGCCAATATCCGGCCCCGGAGTCGCGCCCTGGAGATCATGAACGATCTGCAGGCGGGTTTCTTGCCCGAGCTTACCTCCCGTTTTCCCGGCCTTAGTTACAGTTTCGAGGGGGATCAGACCGAGATAAGGGAGAGTTTCGCGACTCTCAAGACCACGTTTGTTATGGCGATTTTTGCCATCTACGCCCTGTTGGCGATCCCTTTTCGCAGCTATATGCAGCCGCTCATCGTCATGGCGGGTATACCTTTTGGGATTATCGGGGCGATCTGGGGGCACCTGCTCATGGGTTACTCTCTTAGTGTCGTGAGTCTGTTCGGTATCGTGGCGCTCAGCGGCATTGTGGTCAACGACGCGTTGATTCTGGTCGATTTCGCCAACCGCCGCCGCAAGGAGCTTCCCAACGCCACGGCGCTCAAAACGGTCAAGGAGGCGGCGGTGCAGCGTTTTCGTCCCATTCTGCTTACGACCGTCACTACTTTTGGCGGGTTGGTGCCGATGATTTTCGAGACATCCCGACAGGCGAAATTTCTGATACCGATGGCGATCTCTTTGGGGTTTGGTGTGCTTTTCGCCACTTTCGTGACGTTGTTGATCGTTCCGGCGCTCTACCTGGTTGTCGAAGATATCAAACGGTGGTGGGAAAGGTAGAAGATGCCGCCGCCCCGAAGGGGCGACGAAACAGGATGCGTTTAGGCGTAAAGGTCGAGACCGCCGTTGGCGGATGTCGTGTTGGTCGGGTTGACCATGGAGAGGAGGGTCTGGTAGTACTGATCCTGGGTCATGGTGGTCGAGTCGACCTGTTTCATCTGCTCAACCATGCTTTGACGATCGGTCTCACTCATGGATTGGAGCTGACTCTGCAGTTCGGTGCGTTGGTCGGGCGTGAGTTGTTGCATCACGTCACGCATACCGTTCTGACCGCCCTGGCCGTTTCGCATACCCATGCCGCTGCCGTCCATTTTGCGCATACGCATCTGCGTTTGCATTTGGCTCATGGAGCCGGTGGATGAGACGTTCATGACTCATCTCCTTTTTGATTGGATTGTCGTTCCGGCCGTCTTTATTATAACGACAGAGTGTTAGCCCGGAGTTAGCCCGCGGCGTAGCCGTGCCCCTCTTTGGCCAGTAGGGCCGCTCCCAGGGCCGTGGTGATCTGGGGGTAGTCGGGGATCGCCAGCTCCCGGCCCAGCTCATCCTCGATGGCGGCCACCAGCCCCGCGTTGAGCGCCGGCCCGCCGTCGAAGTAGATGACGTCGTTGAGCCCCACCTTCTTGGCCAGCCGGATGATCCGCTTGGCGATGGAGAAGTGAATGCCCGCCACGATATCTTCGCGGCTGTGCTCGTTGCCAAGCAGCCCGATGATCTCCGATTCGGCGAAGACTGCACAGGTGCTGTTAATGGCCAGCGGTGTGCCGGAGGCGCGGAAGTGGTACTCCCCCAGCTCCTCCACATCAATCTCCAGCTTCGCCGCGGCCACGTCCAGAAACTTGCCCGTCCCCGCGGCGCAGCGGTCGTTCATGGCGAAGTTGACCACGTTGCCCTCTTCGTCCAGCCCGATCGCCTTGGAGTCCTGGCCGCCGATGTTGATGATGGTGCGGATGGTGCCGAACTTCTCTCCCGCCTTTCGGGCCCCCACGGCGTTGGCGGTGATTTCGCTGATGGTCTCGTCGGCCTCTTTGAAGAGTTTGCGGCCGTACCCGGTGGAGACGATGTAGGCGATCTCCTCCATGCCAATACCCAGGTCCTTGGTCAGCTGCTGGAGGTTTTCCTTGGCGTATTTGTAAAACATGCTGCCGCTGCCGGCGACCCGCTGGCCCACGATAGCTTCGTTTTCGTCGATCAGCACGATCTTGATGGCGGTCGATCCGATGTCGATACCTGCGAAATAGGGCATCACGCCTCCTCTTTGGAATGGTTTTGGCGCCGTTTGCGCACTTTGAGCGACTCGATGAAGGCTTCGATCCTTGTCGAGAGTTGCCCGCCCTGGCCGGGGCTGTAGTCGGTCTCGACGTAGAGCATGGGGATGCCGAGGCGCTCCATCTCCTGTTGGATGCTGCGCTGCTCCATCTCATAGACCTGGCAGCCGGCAAAGGACTGGTAGACCACGCCGTCGACGTTGTACTGCTCGGCCAGCTCCGCCAGCCGCCGCTTTCGGTCGTCGTTTTTGGTAAAGATGGGGCAGGTGCACCCTTTGAGGTAGCGGTCGGCCACGGCGTCGACCATGTCGTACAAAAACCACTCGTCCACCGAGACCATGTCATTAAAAAGCCGGTTGGCCGAGCAGCTCTCGTCGGCCACGATCACCCCGTCGGCCTGCTCGATCATGTAAGGGAGCTTGAGGTTGGGAAAAATCGGGGGCGATCCGGTGTAAAGAATCCGCGGCGAGCGTTTGCCCGCGGCGTTGAACCCTTCCCTGGCCCGCCGCTCCACCTCGTCGCAGACGGCGTGGACCTTTTGGGTCCAGCGTTCGATCTCGTCGAAAAAGAAGGCGTTGGTGATAAGAAAAACATCCTTGCCCAGAATCGGCACCGGGTCGAGTTTGCGCAACTCGTTGAGACGGTGGTAGGCTACCTGGGCTTTGCCCACTCTGGTGATCGCCTCCTTGAGCTTTTTGCGGGTGATCTTGCGCCCCAGAGACCTGGAGAGATCCTTGGTGAATTTCCTGACGGTGCGGCGCCAGTATTCGCGGCTCTCTTCGCTCTCCTTGACCCGGGGAAACTCCATGTGGTAGACCTCGTACTCCATCTCCTCGATCAGGCTGATCGCCTTGGTCTTCTGGTCGCAGGTGGTGGGGTGGATCATGAAATCGAGTTTGTCCACGGCGGGGATGTCGCGCTGCTTGAGCATGCCCAGCGTCGCCTTGACCAGCGAACACGATTTGGCGGGCATGAATTCGCCGCCGCTCTGCTCGTCGGTATGAAAGCCGTTGCACAGCCGAACCGGTACGGCGTCCAGGGCGTAGATCACCTCGTAGGGGATCTGGATGCAAAGAGTCCCCACCATCGGTTTGCCGGTATGAATCTTTTCGCCCTGGCAGTAGACCCGCTCGAAAAGGTCGTAAAAGTAGGTCATCGACGTCGGGGGATTGGCGAAATTGTGGCGGAGGTTGTCGAGCATCTTGACCGCCTCCATCGCTTCGTGGCGACGGTGGCGGGCTTTGGGGTCTTCGACCTTGCGTTGCCGGCGCTGGATCTTGGCCGGTTGCTCAGAGTGCGTCATCGGTTGTCTCCTTCCTCAAATCCCATCCGTTTGGCGAATCCCCCCTTGGTGGAGCGAAAGAGCGCCATATTGACGATATCCAGGTGCAAAGCGTCCTCCTCCGGACAGGCGGCGACGCATTTAAGGCACAAAATGCAGTCGTCGCGCAGGATGTTTTTGCTGGTCACGTCGTCGGCGATATCCCAGATCTGCATATCGCAGACCCGGTAGCAGTCGCCGCATTTGGTACATTTGTCCCCCTCTTTTTTGAGTCGCAACAGCGCGAAGGGGCTGAAGATGTAGTGCATGGCGCTCATGGGGCAGAAGAAGCAGAAAAAGCGCTTTTTGACAAAGGAGCCGACAAAAAAGAGCACGGTAAAGGCGATCCCGAAAGCCGTAAGGAAAATGGCCGTTTTGTTGGAAAAGTCGATGGTCCATTGGCTGAAATCGCCCACGAACATCGGGGTGATCAGTCGTCCCGGGCACATCTTGCAAAAGGCGCCCCGCCACTCGCCGCCCAGCAGTCCCGCGCCCAGCAGGAGCGGAAAGATCACGACAATAGCCAGGAAGATGTATTTGATCTTCTTGAGCTTGGTGAAGCTCTCCCGTGAATAGCTGCTATAAGGAATCCGCAGCCGTTTTCTAAGGGCCGTCATCCAATCCTGTATCGTGCCCAGCGGGCAGGCGTAGCCGCACCACGCCTTGTTGAAGATGACAAACCACGCCAGAAAGGTCAAAAAGGCGGTCAGCACCCCCAGGCTCGCCATGGAAAAGAGCCGATCCCACGGGCGCGCCAACTGGTGCTGGAGGGGCATGAAGTAACACATCCCGCCCGCTTCATGGTCGTAGCCGCAGCTGAAAATCGGCATCTCCCGTCCCAGGTCGACGGCCAGGTACCCGCCGTAGACGAAGAGCACGAAGAAAAAGAGCTGGATCCAGAAGCGGAATTTGCGAATGTCGGCTCTTTGGATCTTTTCAAGGAGTCTATTCATCGATGACCACCTCTTTGAAAGGTTTGTGTACCCGCAGGCGATAAAGCCACACCCCGCCGCCAAAGACAATAAGCAGCATCAACGCGATCACCAGTCCCCAGGCGTAGGAGAGGTATTCGCTGCGCGCGGGCATATACTCACCCGTTTGGGTGGCTATGAAACGGGTGTCGCCGTCACGGTAACGGGCGGTGACGAGGAAGCGCTCACGGAAGCGCTTGTTGAAGCGGCCCCATTCGGGGTTGTAGTCTTTGATCAGCGTAAAAGTCGCCACGCCCTCTTTGTCCGTTCTGGCCCGTCTGCTCCAGCCAAACTGCGTGGTGAGGCTCACCGTCGCGCCCGCCAGCGGCTTGCCGTGCAGCAGCACCTTGAAGCGGACACGGTCGCCGGTATGCAGGCGGGAGTAGAAGGTCTCATCCTCGGGCCGCAGCCGCAGAACATCAAACGGTACGGGCGCGATGGTTTTGGCGGCCATCTTTTGGCGGTCGTAAACCTCGTCGCTGCTGTGGTCGAAGCGCTTGAATTCGTATTTGGCCACCCGCACGAGGTTGGGGCGCTCCTGAACGTAATAGACTTTGTAGTAGCCGCTTTTTGGCATTTTGAAGCGTACGCTTACGCAGCCGCGCCGTTTGGGGTCGGCCTTGTGGTAGCGGTTTTGCACGTCAACGGTATAAAACACGCCGTCGGCGTTGGTGACGCACTTGCCCCGGGGAAACCGGCCGCCCAGCAGGTAGACCTTCCGTTCGGGTACGCCGTTTCGGTTGCGTCGCATCCCCATACCCATCCGCATATTGGCGCCGTGACGGTGACGACCGGCCGAGGGCAGGCGGGTGTCGAGCCAAAGGGTGTCACGCTCGGTGGCGACCATTTTGGGCACTTCCGCCGCCTTTTGATGCATCATCGCCGCGTGGCCGCCTCTGTGGCCGTGGCGCGCTTTGCGGCCGTAGGTGTCGATGACATAACCGCGGTAGACGTTGACGCCGATGAAAAAGAGAATCAGCAGCGCCGCGAAGGGGTAGGCGGCGATTTTACGCCCTTTGGGGGCGTCGATGTAGGCGAACCGCCGGTAAAGGATATAAAAGGCCCAGCCTACCGCCACCCATCGGAAGAGGTGGAAGACGCCAAGCCAGGTATCCCCCCGCTTGGCCAGGGGTTCGACATCCACGTGCATCCCCACGCCCCACGCCAGTCCCTCGACGATCCGCGCGCCGTTACCGGTAAAAAAGTACTCCCAGGCATGGGCCATGGACGCGAGGATAAAAAGCGGCGCGAAGGCGTAGCCCAGGGTATAAAAGACGGTATTGAAATCCTTTTTGAGGATTTTGGACGCGATCCACATTCCCGCCACCGCCGCGGTGATCGTAAAAATCGCCGCGTAGAGAAAAGCGAAAAGCCCCGTGGCGTCCAATGCGCCGAAGTCGATGAAAGATTCGAACCATCGGGCCGTTTTGGCCCAGATCATGCTCTCCCCGATGTTGCTGCGCCCAAGGCCGTGGTGGAAGGCCATGGAGATGGGAATGGCCGCCAGAATCAGGATGTAGACCCACACTTCGGCCTTGAGGGGTTTGAAGTTTTGGTAGATGGCGTGGCCCGGTTTGAGCCATTTGAAGTGAAGCGCCTCGCACGCGTGGGTACACTCCATGCAGAGCGTGCAGTCGTTCATGGACGCTTTTTTGTTGAAGTTGAAAGGACTCAGGCCGTAGGGGCACGATTTGGCGCAATCGAAGGTCTTGCATGTGCTGCAGGCGGTGTTGTAGGAGCCGAACCAGGTAAAAGAGAGCTTACCAAAACCTCTCAGCGCCGTGCCGATGGGGCAGATGTACTTGCAGTAGCTCATATCTTTGTAAAGATAGTAAAAGACAAAGGCCACCAGAGTCATGACGGTAAAAAGCAGCGCCGTACCCAGCGGCGTGCGGTAGAGGCCGGGGAACATATAATAGACACCCCACCACCCCAGGAAAAGGAGCATGATACCGATAAAGCGGTTTTGCAGCCATGTGGGCATCTTCTTTTTCAGCCCGATGCGGGTGATATATTTGCCCAAAAAGCCGTGGGGACAGATACCGCAGAAGATGCGCCCGAAGATGGGTAGGGTGGTGACGATGAAAAAGGGCCAGAAGATACCCCAAAAGACCGCCGTGGTGAAGATGTTGTTTTTGGAGGTGTCGTAAAAGCCCATGAAGATGGCGTAGAAAAAGAGCAGCGCCACGAAAACCCTGACAGCGAAGACGAAACCGGGGTGACGGAAGAGAAAATTGAAAAAACGGTTTTTGAACAGGTCGTTACCGTTACGTTTGATAAAGTCGACCATGGCGACCCCCTTGGGTTTGGTGTTATAATCGGAGCCTGCCGGTCATAACCAGCAGGCCGGCAAGCAGAAGCAGGGCCGAAGCGAAGGCTTCGATCCACCGTTTGTGGGCGGCGAATTGCCGCAACAGCTCCTTGGCGATAGGCGCGAGGAAAAGGCCGAAAAAGAGGGAGGCCACCAGGACGCTACCCAGGCCGAACATCAGGCCGTAACCCGCCGCCAGCAGCGGTGAACCGCTGGCTGAAGCCACCGCCACCAGTGCCAGCAGCGGCGCGCAAAGGTTGAGCGAGAGCAGCGCGCCCATCGCGAAGGTGCCCAACTCTCCGAACCGGGAGAGGTCGAGCCGTCCGGCCGCGCACCCTTTCGGGGCGTTGGGCCGTTGGCGATAAAAGAGATAAAGCGCCGTGACGATCATGACACCGCCGGTAAGCGCGGTGCTTAGATCGGAGTCGCGTAGCAGCGTCGTCAGCGAGGCCGACGCGACCGACGCGACGGCTGCGATCAGGGTATAGGCCGCGATGCGGCCGGCCCCGAAGATCGCCACCAGTCTCAAAGAGACCCTCATGGAGTCGCCGTGGGAGGCCAGCAGGGGCATCAGCATCGGCGAGCAGGAGAGGGTACAGGCGGTGGCCCCGTAGGCCACCCCCATCAGAAAGAGACTCGCCAGTGAAAGGGTCTGCAACGGCGCACCTTAGAAAGTGTACTTCAGGCCAACGTAGTAGACGCGGCCCGGGTCAACCGTGATGGAAGCGTCTTCGCCGTCCATATCCCCGTCGTAATCCCGGTCGCGGAAGAGATAGACGGTGCGGTAATACTGCTTGTCGGTGATATTGTCGCAGCGTACGTAAAACTCGAGCGGATGGCCGCTGATTTTGGTGTTGTAGCGCAGTTGCACGTTCATGATGCCGTAGCCCGGCACGCGGATTTCGTTGGTCTCGTCGGCGTAATAACCGCTTTGCGCGTAGTTTTCGGCGATGAGTGTCCACTCAGGCAGTGCCGGCAGACGGAAGTAGGTGTAAAGGTCGAAACGGTGATGAGGGGTGCGGGGCAGCTGGTTGCCGTCGATATCATACTCCATGTCATCCCCTTTGAGTGAGACGAAGAAGGGGTTATGGGAGGTGTATTTGGCGTACATATAGCTGTAGGCCAGATCGAAAGCGAGCATTTTGCTCCGGTCGGTGTTGAGCGAAAGCTCAAAACCCTGGGTGCGCGCGTCGCCCACATTGTCGTAATAGTTGCTGCCCCAGTAGTAGGTTCCCTGGTTTTTGGAGATGATATCGTTGGTATCGATCTGGTAGACGGACGCTTCGTAGCGGGTAGCGTTGTCGAGCAGATTGAGTTTGCCCCGCATACCGACTTCGTAGTTGATGGTGGTTTCGGTGTCGATGTCGGTGTTGTTGATGTAGTCGTCATCGAAGTCGCCGGCGTAGAGCTCTTGGACACGGGGATTGCGGAAACCGGTGGAGACCCCGGCGTAGAGCGTATGGTTGTCGGTCAGCTGGTAGGTAGCGCCCACCCGCCAGGAGTAGTTGGTGAAAGAGTCGTCACGGTCGGTTTTGGTATCGCTCCAGGCCGTGCCGTCAAAGGCGTGTTCGGACTCTTCGTAATCGTAGCTCTCATAGTCGTAGCGAAGGTTGAAGACAGCCGTCAACTTGTCGGTGACGGCGTATTTGCTCTCGCCGTAGAGGCCCAGGCGGTCTTCGGTGGTATCCGATTCGGTCTTTTCGCCCGCGTAATACCACTCGGTCTGATGGGTGTACCAGCTGTAGCTGCTGTAGGTGATGGTGCGTTCGCTGGTATCGTCCAGTTCGCGCCGTCCCACGTCAAGACCGAGCATCCAGGCCAGTTTGCCGGTGACGTTGCGGTATTCGGCTTTCAGGCCGTACTGGTAGATATCCTCGTTGTTGTCCCGTGTCCAGTCGTCTTCGTTCTTGTCGCCGTCGAGATCCTGGGGAGAGGAGTCGTAGTTGTATTCGTCGGCATAGTAATAGGTATTGACGAGCAGGTTGGACGTGTCGGTCAGGTCTTTGTTGTAGGTGATGAAATATTTCTGAATGTCGGTCCAGTAGTCATGACTCCAGGGCAGGTCGCCGTCATCCGCGCCGGTGGGGTCTTCTTCCGCCGCGGTAAAGCCCGTGACGCTGCCGCGGGAGCTCTCCTCGTACTTTTTGGTGTATTCGGCGCCGAACGTGATGTCGCTGGTGTCGTCGATGAACCAGGTGAATTTGCCGTTGCCCGATCCGGTCCAGTTTTCACTCATATCCCAGTAGCCGCTGGTGTAGCGGTAACTGCCGTTGAGGACCAGGGCGTATTGGTCGGTGGCGCGGTTGAGGGTGACCATATAGTTTTGATAGGCGTAGGAGCCGTAATCGGCGCTGACGGTCACGTCGTTGCGGTCTTTGGGTTTTTTGGTGGTGATAATCACCGCGCCCGCCATGGCGTTGGGGCCGTAGAGATAGGAGGCGCCGCCTTTGATCACCTTGATGCTTTCGATGTTGTCAAGGTTGATCTTGACCTTGCCGCCGTTTTGCAATACCGGCACGCCGTCGATGACCACCGCCACGCCGGTGTCCTCCCACATAAACTCCTGCTGGTTGACGCCGCGGATGTGGATCTCTACCGTATCACCCGAGCGGACGTCGGCGGTGACGCCGGGAATGGTTCGCAGCGCCTCGTTGATATTTTTGGGATCGATGATCTCGTACTGCTTTTCATCGATGACGTTGACGGTTGACGGTTCGGTTTTCGGATTGGCGGCCAGATCCTGGATGGTGGACGATTCGACCTGAATGGTCTCCAGGTTGACCTCTTCCGCCGCGACGACGGAGGAGAAAAGCACCAGTCCGGAAAGAAGCAGGCTTCTTTTCATGTGTTACTCCCTTGCATTAACTTTAGATGAAAATACTAACAGAGCCGCGTTAACTATCAGTTAATAAATAGTCGCCATTTGGTCTGTAAACGATCAAAAACTTTGAATAAAGTGCTCAAAGAGGACGAAAGTGCTATGATTATGGAAATTTTATTCAATCCGACCGATAGGAAACCGTTAAAAACGGTCAATAAAATTAAATGAAAATAGGCACTTATTCTTAAGAGGTTGCGATCGTGAGCAAAGAGACCCTTCTGAAAATCCTCGGTGTATTGATTGTCGTGGCCCTGGTGTGGTTCGGTCTTCCCGAAGAGAAAAAAGCGAAACCCGGGAAAAAGAGTCGGGAACGCAAGACGATTCGGCTCTATGCGGATGAGAAGCGGGGATGTGTCGAACCGTTGATCAGGGCGTTTGAGAAAAAGAGCGGCATACGGGTCGCGGTGACGGATCGTCTGGATAAAGAAGCCGATCTCTACTGGTTCACAAATCCCGTACGGGCCGAATTGCTGAAGCGGAAAAAGAGGTTGACGTCTCTAGCGCTTTCTAACCGCTGTCCTGTCGCCCCCGCTTTTCGGGATCCGGACGGTTACTGGTGCGGCGTGGCGGCCCGGTTGCGGCTGATCGTCGCCGATGTCAATACGACGGCACCCAAGAGCGTGTTGGGTTACGCCGACGCGGCGTTTCGACAAAAAGGGGCGATGACGCTTCCACTCAGAGAGGAAGCCTCCCCCTTTATGGCGGCCCTTTTCGAGAAGCTGGGCGCTGAACGGGCCGAGGCGTTTTTGAAAGCGGCGTTGCGCAACGGGACGGCTTTTGTCCCCAGTGACGGGGAGGGGGTCGATCTGGTCGTCAAAGGCGGAGTCGGTTTCGTGACGGCGGCGAGTGACGAAGCGGTCGCCGCCCGGCGTCGCGGCGGACAGGTACGGATCATTTATCCCGATCAGGGGCGTGAAGGGATGGGCGTTTTCCTTTTGCCATCCGTCGTGGCGGCGGCTTCCGGGGCATCCCGTTTTGCCCGGGATTTTGTCGATTTTCTCCTCTCTGAAAAGGGGCAGGGACTGTTGGCGAAAGAGGGGTGCGATCTGATTCCGCTGCGTTCGGGGATCAAGGGGCCCGACGGAATCGCTTCGCTGACGACACTGAAAGTGATGGATATCGACTACTCCCGTCTTCCCGATACGTTACGGGCGATCGGCCCCTCTTTACGGGAGTTGGCGGGGGAGTAAACCGCCCGCCTTTCTATTTGCGGTGGCGATAGAAACTTTCGTAAAGCTCTTCAAAGCCCACGTCGCTGGAGTGTTCCACGTCGGCCATCCGCTTGATCGCCTCTTCGTAGGCTTTTTGCCGTACCCACAGATCGACCGCCTCGATGGCACCCCGGTGGACGTTGGTGTGGTGGTGATCCAGGTCGTTGATCGTTTTGGGATCGTCTGAAATAACCTTTTGGCCGTGCTCCTTGAACCATTTGCCGAAACGGCACTGGTTTTCGTCGATGAGATTTTCGGCATGGTTGGAGAGGAAACTTTTGTAGGCCAGCAGTTTGAAAAGAATGTGGTCGATCTTGCCGTTGGCAATGCCTATTTCATTGCGGAGGTTTTCGGTGATGTGGGTGGTGCGCTCGGAGTTTTTGATCACGAAATCGAGCTCTTCGAAGAACTTCTCCAGGGTTTCGGTGATGGTCTGGGCGCTTTGACGGAAGCGTTCGGTCACATCCAGAATCTCGGAACTGTTTTGCTGAAGCTGACCGATGTTGATCTCCACCTCCATGGTCGCTTTTTGGGTTCGCTCGGCCAGTTTGCGTACCTCGTCGGCCACGACGGCGAATCCCCGGCCGTGTTCGCCGGCCCTGGCGGCCTCGATGGCGGCGTTGAGCGCCAGCAGGTTGGTCTGGTCGGAGATATCCTTGATGAGGCCGATAATCTCGTTAATGGAGTCAACACTGCCGTTAAGGGTCTGGGCACCGGTTTCGAGGTTGTTGGTCTCCATCACGATCTCTTCCACGGCCCCGTCGACCGATTGGCGTTGGGTTTTGACCGTAGCGATACGGTTTTGGGTGCGGCCGTTGAGGTCGTGGGCCTCGTCCAGGAGCTCCACTTCGTTCTCTATGACTTTCTGGAGGAATTTGACCCCTTTCTCATACGAGGTGACGAGCAGCTCGATCACTTCCCTGTCATGCGCTTCGTCTTCGGGCGCCTGTGAGGTGGAGGTTTCGACCCGTTGGCGGTTGAGTTGCTCCTGCAGAGAGGCGTTTTCACTCTCAAGTTCCCGGATCCGTTGTTCGAGGGCCGCGATTGTATTCTCCTGCTCTTTGCATCCAAAAAGTCCCATGCGTCACTCCATCCGTGATGTTTTGTCGTTTGAAACGATTATACATCAAAGATGGAAAAATGTTAAGAAAGAGCGGTTTTAAGAGAAATTTCTCTTTTTTCGGGCCGCGCGGCGTTGCAGGACCCGCTGTTCTATTCGGTGAAACGTGTAGAGCACTCCGCCCAAAAAGGCGCCGGCCAGCGGCAGGGCGAAGTACCAATGGTGTTTGGCCCATTCGATGACTTGTAAAATCTCTTCGCCGTAGATGTAGGCCAACACAATGGTGATGGCGGCCCAGATCTGGGCGCTGATGAAGTTGATGAGCGCGAATTTTTTGGCGCTGTAGCGGGTAAGTCCGATACTCATGGGAATGACGGTGCGAAGGCCGTAGAGGTAGCGTTGAATAAAGATGACGGGCCAGCCGTACTTTTGCAAAAGCAGGTGGGCCAGCGCGAATTTACGGCGGTGTTTTTTGAGATAGCGGGTGAGGAGTTTTTTGTTGTAACGCCCGATCCAAAAGTAGATCTGATCGCCCGTAAAGCCTCCCAGCCCCGCCACGAAAACGGCCAGCGGCAGGTGCATATCGCCGGTGTGGCTCATGGTGCCGGCCATCACCAGGCCAAGCTCTCCTTCCATGACGCTCCAGATAAAAAGGATGATATAGCCGTACTCTTTGAGCGCGTCAACCAGAAACTGTTCCATGCGGCCTCTTAATCAAAATGGAGCAGTTCTCTGGCCTGAATCATATCTTTGTCGCCCCGGCCCGAGAGGTTGACGATGATCAGTTTGTCCCTGATCTCATCGCCCGCCTTTTTCAGCCACGCCACGGCGTGGGAGCTCTCAAACGCCGGGATGATCCCCTCTTTCTGGCTCAGCCACACAAAGGCGTCCAGGGCCTCTTTGTCGGTGATGGTGTCGTAGCGGGCCATGCCGCTTTCCTTGAGGTAGGCGTGTTCGGGCCCGATGCCCGGGTAATCCAGCCCCGCCGAGATGGAGTGGGCCTCCAGGATCTGGCCGTCGTCATCTTGCAGAAGGTAGCTCATCTGCCCGTGAAGCACGCCGGGGCTCCCTTTGGCCAGGCTCGCCCCGTGCTTGCCGCTCTCAAGGCCCAGACCGCCCGCCTCGATGCCGACGCAGGTTGTCTCTTTTTCGTCCAGGAAGTGGGTAAAGATACCCATGGCGTTGGAGCCGCCGCCGATACAGGCTACCACGTAGTCGGGCAGGCGGTTTTCGGCCTTGAGAATCTGGGCTTTGGCCTCATAACCGATGATCGCCTGAAAGTCGCGTACCATCATGGGATAAGGGTGGGGGCCCGCGACGGTGCCGATGATATAGAAGGTGTCCCTGGCGTGGGTGACCCAGTGGCGGATGGCGTCGTTCATGGCGTCTTTAAGGGTTTTGGAGCCGCTCTCGACGGCGTGGACCTTGGCGCCCAGCAGTTTCATGCGAAAGACGTTGAGCGATTGACGCGCCACGTCTTTGGCCCCCATGAAAATCTCGCACTCCAGCCCCAGCAGGGCCGCCACGGTGGCGGTGGCCACCCCGTGCTGGCCCGCGCCCGTTTCGGCGATCACCTTTTTCTTGCCCAGTTTTTTGGCCAAAAGCCCCTGAAGGATCGTGTTGTTGACCTTGTGCGCGCCGGTGTGGTTGAGGTCTTCGCGCTTCAGATAGACTGTCGCCCCCAGCTCTTTGGAGAGGTTTTCGGCTTTGTAAAGGGGGCTGGGGCGTCCGACGTAGTGCTCCAGGTAGTGGTGCGCCTCCTGCCAGAAGGCTTCGTCGAAGCGGTAGCGCCGGTAGGCCTCGTCCAGCTCCAGCAGCACCGGCATGAGTGTTTCGGGC
Source organism: Campylobacterota bacterium (assembly GCA_013153475.1). Taxonomy (GTDB): domain Bacteria; phylum Campylobacterota; class Campylobacteria; order Campylobacterales; family Hydrogenimonadaceae; genus Hydrogenimonas. The sequence continues at coordinate 30,429 of JAADEJ010000003.1, read as the reverse complement.
ACGTAGCGCCCGCCAAACTTACCAAAATGTCCCAGCGCGTCGGGGTCGAAAGCGAAAGCCTTGGGTATATACATCAATCAATCTCCAATACGGCGTAAACGGGGGCCAGCGGGGTGATCTTCTCGCGTCCTTTTAAAAAGGCAAGGTCAATAATAAAACAGGCTTCCACGCACGTACCTCCGGCGTCTTGAATGAGTTTGATGGCCGCTTCGGCGGTGCCGCCCGTGGCGATAAGATCGTCAATCAACAAGACGTTGGCTCCCTTTTGCCCTCTAAACGCGTCAATGTGTATTTCCACCTCGTCAAAACCGTACTCCAGGGCGTATTTTTCGGCGATGGTGGCGGCGGGGAGTTTGCCCTTTTTGCGAATGGGCACGAATCCTACGCCCAGTTTCGCCGCCAGCGCCGCGCCGAAGATGAAACCGCGGCTCTCGATGCCGGCGATATACGAAAGCTTCGCGTCACGGTAGCGCTCGGCCAGGTGATCCATCAACAGTCCGAAGGCCTCGGCGTCGTTGAGCAGGGTGGTGATGTCTTTAAAAACGATGCCCGGTTTGGGAAAGTCGGGTACGTCCCGAATGGCGGTCAACAGCCGCGCTTTGCTTTGGGGGTCCAGTTCTTTCACGGCGAATCCTTTTTAGATGAGCGCTTCGATGCGCGATTCAAGCTCTTTGATGCGGTTTCGGAGCTTGTCGTTCTCAATGCGGTACTGGCTGTTACGCTGTTTGACCGCCTTGACCTCCTGGCGCAGTTTGTTCATCTGCTCGTTGAGAATGTCGATATTGCCGATGGCCCGTTGCAGTTGGATCTGGTATTTACGGATCAGCACCTCCGCCTCTTTGAGGGTGAGCTTCATCAGGTCGTTGTTGCGCTGTTCCTTGATGGTGAGGTTTTGAAAGTAAAACATCTTCACCACCACAAAGATCACCGCCCCGATGGCGACGGTCAGCAGGGCCCATTCCCAGAACATTTTACTTCTCTAACGCCATGATTTTTTCCACGCGCCCGGCGTGACGTCCGCCCTCAAAGGGGGTGCTCACGAAAGCCTCCAGCATGGAGTCAATAACGCCGGGGCCGCTGACCCGCTCGCCAAAACACAGAATGTTGGCGTCGTTGTGGGCGCGGGCCATCTGGGCGGTGTAGAAGTCGTGGCAGTGGGCGGCCCGGATGCCGTCAACCTTGTTGGCGGCGATACTCATGCCGATCCCCGTGCCGCAGATGAGCACGCCCCGGCTGTTGCCATCTTCGGCCACGGCCTTGGCCACCTTGGCGGCAAAATCGGGGTAGTCGACCCGATCGGCGCTTTGGGGGCCGAGGTCCTCGACCTCAAACCCTTTGGCTCTCAAAAACTCGACCACCTGTCCTTTGACCGCGAAACCGGCGTGATCGCTTGCGACGTAATATTTCATGGTTGCCTCCTTTTTAACCTATGAGCCGGCTGATCAACCAGTCCGCCGGCATGAAAAACCACTCCGATAACGGCGTGGCGATGACGATAATGAGCAAAACCATACCCACGGGCTCAATGCGGTTAAGCAGTTCCACCACCGGGCGCCAGTGAAACTCCATGGCCACGTAGCGCAGGGCGTTGGCGCCGTCAAGCGGCGGGAAGGGCCAGAGGTTGAAGACCCCCAGCACCACGTTGTAGACGACGCTGAACATCAGAAAATAGCCCACAAACGCCCCAAAGAGCGAGTCGGGCGCCGCAAAGAGCGGAAAGAGCGCGGACGCGGCCAGGGCGAGGGTGAAGTTGTAGGCAACCCCCGCCAGGGCCACCGCCACGGCTCCCTTGTAGCCGCCGTTTCTGATGACGGTAAAAATATCCACGGGCACCGGTTTGGCCCAGCCGAAAAGAAAAGGCGCGCCGCTGATATAAAGCAGAGCCGGCACGGCGACGGTGCCTATGGGGTCGATGTGTACGACGGGGTTGGGGCTGAGGCGTCCGGCCGCTTTGGCGGTAGGATCGCCGTAGCGCCACGCCACCCACCCGTGCATGATCTCGTGACCGATAATGGCTACCGCCAGCGCGACGACGGTGGCGGCGATTTTGACAAGCTCGATCTCACTCATCGGTATACCGGGGTTGTTCCCGCTCCAGGGTCTGGATGTTTCGGCCCACCCGATCCCAGCGGATCACCTTGTTCTCATCCCAACTGAAGTAGATAAACCAGGGTTTGCCCACGATAAGCCGGTAGGGCACCGTGCCCCAGAAACGGCTGTCGTTGGAGTGGTCGCGGTTGTCTCCCATCATGAACCAGTGGTCTTTTTCCACCTTGATAGGCCCAAACTCGAAAATCTCAATGGGTTGCATCCCGTCCTCGGTGATTTTGGGGTCGTGATGGATGCCGGGAAACTCTTTTTGGAAAGGGTTTTTGACAAAAAGCGTCCCCTCCAGATCCAGAATCTGGTAGCCGGCGTAGCGCTTTTTGACATACTCGTTGCCCTCGTGGGGGTGGAGGTAGAGCTGTTTGTCGTGCACAAAAAGAATATCGCCCGGCTCACCCACGCAACGCTTGACGTAGTGGATCTTTTCGTTACGGGGATAGCGGAAGATCACGATATCGCCCCGTTTGGGCCCCTCGCCCTTGACAATGTGGCCGTCGCCGTCGCTGTCGAACCATACCGGGATCTCCAGCCACGGAATATGGGGGACGGGGATGCCGTAGGAGAATTTCTTGACAAAGAGGTGGTCGCCGATGAGCAGGGTGTTTTTCATGGAGCCGCTGGGAATGACGAAAGCCTGGGCGACAAAGAAGATGACCGACAAAACGATAACCAGCGTGCCGGTCCAGGTGTTGGACCAGTGGTAAAGGCGCACGTACCAGGGCTGTTTTTCGCTGTTCATGCGCGCTCTTTCGCCGCTTTAAGGGTATTTTGCAGGAGCATGGCGATGGTCATGGGACCCACGCCGCCGGGAACGGGGGTGATGTAGGAGCATTTGGGGGCCACCGCCTCATAATCCACGTCGCCCACCAGCCTGCCGTCCTCAAGGCGGTTGATGCCGATATCAATCACCACCGCCCCCTCTTTGACCATGTCGGCGCCGATCAGCCCCGCTTTGCCCACGCCTACCACCAGAATGTCGGCTCTTTGGGTGTGTTCGGCCAGGTTTTGGGTGTAGATGTGGCAGATGTCCACGGTGGCGAAAGCGTTGAGCAAAAGCGCCGCCATCGGTTTGCCCACGATGTTGGAAGCCCCGACCACGCAGGCGTTTTTGCCCTTGGGGTCGATGCCGTAGGCCTCCAGCATCTTCATTACCCCAAGCGGCGTGCAGGGCACGAAAGCGTCCAGCCCCGTCATCAGGCGTCCGAAGTTGTAGGGGTGAAAACCGTCCACGTCCTTCTTGGGATCGATCAGCTCCAGAATGCGGGTGGTGTCGATCTGCTCGGGCAGGGGAAGCTGAACCAAAATCCCGTCGATATTGGGGTTTTGGTTCATCATCACGATCGTCTCTTCGATTTTTTCCTGGGTGATGGTTTCGGGCATCTCGTGCACAATGGAGTAAAAGCCCACCTCCTTGCAGGCTTTGGCTTTCATCTTCACGTAGGCGTGGCTGGCCGGGTCGTCGCCCACCAAAATGACCGCCAGGCCGGGGGTGATGTCCCGGTCGGCCTTGAGTCGCGCCGTCTCTTCGGCGATCTGTTCCCGAATGGATTGGGCAAGGGCTTTGCCGTCAATGATCTGCATAGGCTACCTTAATCGCAATTTGGTTAAAATCCTACCCAAAAGTTGATTAAAAGGCGGTTAGTGAAACAGGCTATGTGGTGGCTTTTGGCGGCGGCGTTGGCGTGGGGCGAGGATTCGTTCATTACCCAGTACGAGTATGGTCAGATGCTCTATGAAAACCCCCGGGGTATCGGGTGCGTCCACTGCCACGGCGTGCATGGGGAAGGAAAGGTGATCGCCCGCTACAAAGAGGATGACAAAACGGTTGTCCTGCGGGGGCCGGACATCAGAAAAGTCTCTTTCGCCACCCTTAAAAGCGCCCTGAGCCGGCGCTACAGGGTGATGCCCACCTACTTTTTGACCGACAAGGAGATCGCCGCGCTCTATACCTTTTTGACCCATGAGGAGTAGCCGTGGTTTTTGAGGATCTGACACCGGTGGAAGACGCCCTTAAAACCGGCGATGTTTCGGCGCTGGAAGCACTGCGTCGGGGCGGTCAGACGGCGCGTTTTCGCCCGCCTTTTATCCGAAGCGCCCTGATGCTGTCGGCCCATAAGATCCGCCATTTGAACAAGCTGGACAACCTGGAGGCGGATATGGTGGTGCTCAACCTCGAAGACGGGGTGGCCCCGGCGCTCAAGCCTTTGGCGTTGCGCCTTTGCGGCCTTTTTCTGTCGGCCCTGAAATCGGTGCGCTCCTATACGGTGGTGCGGATCAACCCGCTAAAGGAGGGGGGTGAGGAGGAGATCGCCTATCTTAACGCCGTCGCCCCCGACGCGATCCGTATTCCCAAAATCCGTTCCCCCAGGGAGGTGGAGCGGGCGCTGGCGCTCATTGACGGGAAGATCAAGGTGCACCTATCCATTGAGACCGTGGGGGCGTGGCGCCATTTGGCGCAACTGCGGCCGGATATGCGGGTGGAGGCTTTTTATCTCGGGGCGTTGGATCTGCTGGCGGATATGGCACTGCCCCAGCGGGTTTTGGCGCCCGGCAACCCCACCCACGACTACCTGCTGGCCCGTTTTTTGACCGAGAGCGCCGGGGTCGGCGTGTTGCCGGTCTCCTATGTCTACCAGCGCCACGAAGATATGGTGGGCTTTCGCGCCCGGTGTGAGGCGGAGCGGGCTATGGGGTACCACGCCAAAGGGTGTATCTCGCCCAAGCAGGTCTCTGTGGCCAATACCCTTTTTGCTCCCGATGCGGAGGAGTTGGCGCGGGCGCGCGCCGTTGTGGCGCTCTTTGAGTCCAACCCCGATCGCAGTGATTTTGTGCACCCCCGCTACGGTTTTGTGGATGAGCCCGTTTACAAAGGGGCTTTGCGCCTTTTGGAGGCCTTTCAGTAGATGCGGTAGTGGATATAGAAGCGGATTTTGGTGGTCTCTTTGGGCAGGGGGTAGTCTTTGTAGGCGGCGCGGATGGTATCAAGCGAGTTGTCATCCAGCACCCCAAAGCCGGAGGAGCCGATGATTTTAAGGTCTGAGATGTCGCCGTTGGGGTGGAGGTAAAACTCCACCACGTTGACGCCCTGCATATGCTGTTGCGCCGCGAAAAGCGGGTAGCCGCGGCGGGTCAGGTGATACTGGGTGATAGCCTGGATACGGTTGAGGTTGTTGCGGATAAACCGTTTTTGGTTTTTGGAGTAGTGGTCAAACTCATCTTTATAAAGGGCGCGAAACTCCCTGTCACTCATGCGGCTTTTGATCTCGGCCTTGCGCCGGCCTGTTTGTGCCTCCTGCGGCATGGCGGGCGCGCCCAGGGCCCCCGCCAGGGCCGAGGCGGGGGATGGGGATGTTGGCGCGGGCACGGGTGGAAGCGTCGGCGTTTGCGGTTGGGGCTTTGGCGGCGGCACAGGTGCGGGTGTGGATTGGGTACGCGGGGGTGTCGGCCTGGGCGCGCGGCGCTTGGGTTCGGGTGTTTTAACGGAGCGCGACGGTTTGGGTGCGGGCCGTTTGGGTCGGGTGCGGGGTTTGGTTTTCGGTTTCGGTTTGGCTTTTGGTTTTGGCTTGGGTACGGCCTTTTTGGGCCGGGGTTTGGGTCTGACAGCCGGTTTGGGTTTGGGTTTGACAGCGGGCCGGCGGTTTGTTTGCGGCGTCGGCCGAGGTGCGGGCGCGCTTTTGGCGTGTGGGGCGGCCGGCGGCGGCGTAGGTATGACAAAATCTTTGAGCGCCAGGGTGGTGCGCCGCGCGCCGGCGGCGGTTTGGGGCGGCTTGTGGTGATGAAAAAGCCACCACGCAAAGGCCAGCACCACGGCGTGGATCAGCAATGAGAGCAGTAAAGAGACGGTTTTTCGGCGATTCAACGCTACTCCGGTCGGGGTTTTGGCGGCTATTATACTTTATTAACCGCAATTTCTTTATAATCACCCCAAATTTTCATACAAGGGGCAAGGCGTGAAACATACCAAAAGCATCGCCGCGTACGAAGCGGCCAAACGGGTTATCCCCGGCGGCGTCGACTCGCCGGTTCGGGCATTCAAAAGCGTAGGCGGTACCCCGCCCTTTATAGAGCGGGGCGACGGGGGGTATCTTTTTGATATCGACGGCAACCGGTATGTCGATTATGTCCAGAGCTGGGGGCCGCTGATTCTGGGCCACTGTGACCCGACGGTGGAGGCGGCGGTGTTCGAGACGGCGCGGCGGGGTTTGAGTTTCGGGGCACCCACGACCCTGGAGACCGAGCTGGCCGAGGAGATTGTCAGCCTCTTTGAGGCGGTGGAAAAGGTGCGTTTTGTCAACAGCGGCACCGAGGCGGTTATGAGCGCCATTCGGCTGGCGCGCGGCTATACGGGGCGTGACGATATTGTGAAGTTCAAAGGGTGCTACCACGGCCACAGCGACTCGCTTTTGGTGCAAGCCGGCAGTGGCGCCACGACATTCGGTTCGCCCAACTCCCCCGGCGTGCCGGCGGACTTTGCCAAACATACCCTGCTGGCCGACTACAACAATATCGAGAGTGTCAAAGCCTGCTTTGAGGCCAGCGATAACATTGCCTGCGTGGTGATTGAACCCATCGCCGGTAACATGGGGCTGGTGCCCGCCGAGGAGAGCTTTTTGCAGGAACTGCGCGCTCTTTGCGACACCCACGGCGCTTTGTTGATCTTTGACGAGGTGATGAGCGGGTTTCGCGCCTCCCTGACCGGGGCGCAGGGATTGACGTCGGTACGGCCCGACCTGGTGACGCTGGGCAAGGTGATCGGCGGCGGGATGCCCGTGGGAGCCTTTGGGGGTCGGGCTGAGATCATGGACAAACTCAGCCCCGACGGGCCGGTTTACCAGGCCGGCACGCTCAGCGGCAACCCGGTGGCCATGGCGGCGGGGCTGGCGACGGTGCGCCAGCTCAGGGCCGACGGGGCGGTTTATGAGATTTTGCAGATGCGGGCCGAGCGGCTGGTTAACGGCCTGAAGGCGGCGGCCGAGGAGAACGGTATCGCTTTGCAGGTGGATGTGCGGGGCAGTATGTTTGGCTTCTTCTTTAACGATAAGCCCGTCAAAAACTTTGACGACGCCCTGGCCAGCGACACCGAGCGTTTCGCCGCCTTCCACCGCGCGATGCTCGATAGGGGATTCTATTTCGCCTGTAGCCAGTTTGAGACCGGCTTTATCTCCACCAAAACCAACGACGCGATGATTGACGAGACGATCCGCAACGCCAAAGAGGTCTTTGGAGCGCTCTGATGGCCGAGGAGAAGAAGACCGCCAAAAAGGTGGTAGAGGGGGCGTATGACCTCTCTTTGGGTATCTCCGTTGTCGTGGCGGTGCTCATCGGCGTGGGGCTGGGGTACTGGATGCGCGAGACGTTCGGTTACGGCTGGCTCTTTTGGCTGGGCGTCTTTTGGGGGGTCGGCGGCGCGATTTTGAACATCTACAAGGCCTACCGTAAGCAGGTGAAGGCCTTTGAGGAGCTGGCGGAAGATCCCCGTTACAAACGCTACGGCCAAAGCGGGGGCGATGCGAAAGAGGGGTGAACTCTTCGGGTGGCTTGCGCTTCTTTTGGCCCTTGCGGGCGGCGGGGCCTACGCTTTGGTCGGCACGCAGGCGCTGATAAACCTGGCGGTCGGGTTTGTGTGCGCGTTGCTGGTGATGGGCGCTTCGGCCTTTGGGTACTGGCAGATGGTGGAGGGGGCCAAAACCTCCCCGTCGGCCTATTCAGAGCAGACGGAGCCGGGCGAGGGGTACGGCGATTGGTACGGCCTGTGGGAGGAGCAGACCCCGCCTCCCGATGACGTTAAAACCCTTTTAAAAGAGCAGAAGGCGCGTCTAAAAGAGCAAAAGCCCTCTCTCAAAGCGCGCCTGGCCTCCGCCAAACCGGCCCTATCGCTCTATCGTCTGGGCGCTTACGGGGTGTTAGTCTACGGCGTCTATGCGCTGATTGGGGCGCAGATGTTTAAGCCCGTGGCGTACCTGGCGGGCGCGACGACAGCGCTGGGGGGCGTGGCGTTGTGGCTTTATGTAAGAGGAAAAGTCAGGCCATAATGAGCGGCGCTTCAAGAATCAGCGCTCCCGGCTTTTGCAGAAAGTAGCCGTTGAGGTTTTGGGCCAGCCGGCGCAAAGAGGCCTCGGGTAGATGCGAAGTCGGCTCGCCTTCGATCCTGACGGCGAAAATCGGGTAGCGTTTGCCCTCGAATTTTAGGGTCTCACCGGTTTTGAGCAGTAAAGAGAGGCGGGTCGGCGACTTTTTTTGCATACTCTCGAAAGCCTGGGTCAAAAAGGCGACAAAACTCTCCGGGTCAATCTTGATTTCCGGCAATGTAGGGTCAAGCTCCGTGGCAATGGGCGCTTCGCGCCCGATGGAGCTGGTGCTGACGGCCAGGTCGATCAGGGCATAGATGTTGTGGGCTGTCAGTTGGCTGACGTGCGGTTCGGCGATGCGCTCGGGCGGCCGCTGGTAGAGGCGGATGGCGATGGCGTCGTTGTCTTCGTAACCCACCATGATGCCGAAAAACTCGTACTTGCCAAACTCCAACTCCATCATGGTGGTTTTAAAACCGTAGGATTGGTTGGCGTAGGTTACCGCCAGGTTGAAGATCTCCTGCGGGGTGACTTCGGCAAAGAGAAACTGCGCCTCCTGGTTGAGGGTGAGCACCTTGCCGTTGGCGTCAAAGAGTACCCAGGGGTTGTAGTCGTACTCCAACCACTTCTCATAAAAATCCATCGCTCAAAAACCTCCGGTTTTTGAGAGTGAACAGTGGTCAGTGAACAGTGAATAGGGCAGGATGCCGCGCGAAGCGCGGCTTTCATTCTTGGGATGGAAAGGTTGCGAAGCAACCATCCTCAATTTTTCATTGTTCATTGTTCACTTTTCATTCTCATCGAAGCGGGACGCGGAGCATCACTCCTCGATGTAGTTTTTCAGTTTCCGTCCCACTTTGGGGTGTTTGAGTTTTTTGATGGCGCTGCTCTCAATCTGTCGCACCCGTTCACGGGTGACGTTAAGCGCCTTGCCGATCTCCTCAAGCGTGCGGTCGCTTTCGTCATCCATCAGCCCAAAGCGCATACAGATGACCGCTTTCTCCCGTTCATTAAGCTGGTCGAGCACATCGTCGATCTGCTCTTTGAGGTCCTCTTTCATCACCGCCTCGACGGGGCTGGCGCTGCTTTTGTCTTCAATGAAGTCGCCAAAGCGGCCATCCTCCTCGCTACCCACGGGCGCTTCGAGACTGACGGGCTCTTTGGTGATCTTGATGACGTTTTTGACCTTGTCTACCGTCAATCCCACCTCTTTGGCGATCGTCTCCACATCGGGCTCTTTGCCGGTCTCCTGGAGATATTTGCGGGTGACCTTGTTGATGCGGTTGATCGTTTCGATCATGTGGATGGGAATGCGGATGGTTCGGGCCTGGTCGGCGATGGCCCTGCTGATGGCCTGGCGGATCCACCATGTGGCGTAGGTGGAGAACTTGTATCCCTTTTTGTACTCGAACTTGTCCACCGCTTTCATCAATCCGATGTTGCCTTCCTGGATCAGGTCCAAAAAGGGCAGGCCCCGGTTGGTGTAGCGCTTGGCGATGGAGACAACCAGGCGCAGGTTGGACTTGGCCATACGGGTTTTGGCCTCTTCGCTGATCTTCTTGCCCCGTTTGATCTGCTCCAGAATCTCCTGGAGCTTTTCGGGCTCAAGGTTAAAGCTGTCTTTGGACGCCTCCTTGGTCTGGAAGAGCTTTTTGATCTGCAAATAGGTGCTTACCATCGTCGCTTCGGGCACCGCCGCGGCGATCTCCTCTTTGGACATATTGACAATATTGTCCAAAATCTTCTGGTGGTTGGCCTTGAGCTGGTCGTTAAAGAGCGGCAGGCGGTATTCGAGGCGTTTGAGCTCCTTGTCAAACCCTTCGTCGCTTTTGAGCGCCGTCTCCATCGCCTTGACCAGTTCGTTGATCAGTTTGGAGGTGGGGCCAAGGTCGAGCAGGCGGTCTTTGAGCACCTTTTTCTTGTAGGCCAGCACCAGGTCGTAGTGGAACTTCTCTTCCTCGGTGGCGTCTTCGGGGATCTGCTTTTGCTGGGTTTTGAGCCAATCTTTCTTGGCCTTTTCCAGCGCCTTGAAGGTTTCGACCACCTTTTTGACCCGCTTGTCGTCCTTGGCGCTCTTTTTCTTGGCCTCGTCGGTTTCGTCATCGTCGTCGCTGTCATTGTCCTCGAAGCTCTTAAAAAGCTCCTTGACCCGGCGTTCGCGGTTAATGAGCGGCTCTTTGTAATCAAGAATGAAGTCGATGAGGTAGGGAACCGAGCAGATGGCGTCAAGAATGATATCCTCACCCATCTCGATCTTTTTGGAGATCTCGATCTCCTCCTCTTTGGTCAGCAGGGGAATCTGTCCCATCTCCCGTAGGTACATCCGCACCGGCGAGTCGCTGCGGCTCCACTCCAGCAACTCCTTTTCGCGGGTGAAGTCAAACTCCTCTTCGAGCGAGTCGTCGCTAAGCCGCTTCTTCTCGGTTTCGCGCTTCTCGGCCTCCTCGATGTTAAGCAGCATCGCCCGTTCGCTGGAGGTGATGATCTTGACATCGTATTTTTTGGCCAGTTTCAGGATGTTTCGGGCCTGGGCGAGGGTGGGTTGCTTTTCAAAAACCTGGACGATTGTCTCGAACGTGACATATTTGTCGTCTTTGTGTTCTTCAAACAGTTTCTCAAGTGCCTGATTCAGCTCTTTTGCGGTCAAAGGAGGACTCCTTGCGTGAGAGTAAGGGGGATGTTATCCAAAATGACATTAATTTACGGTAAAAGATTTATAAAGCTGGATAGAAACAGAGAATTTCTTTTTGGAACGCTCTTTGCTTTTGCTTGATGAAGTGTTGTGAAAAGGAGCGGCATGCAAAGCGGTTATTACGACGTAACGGGCGGTATGGTTACCCAGTTTAACCGACTCGATATGATCAGCCAGAACCTGGCCAACGTCCGTACCGACGGCTACAAGCAGAAAAACGCGATTTTCGGGGATTATCTGCGGCTGGCACAGGATAGCCGGGATGAGTTGCCGCTGGCCAACCAGACCCGTGAGGCGGCTCGCTTCGTCAACCGGACCGTCAACCGGGTGCCCCGTATGGTAGAAGAGTATACCGACTTTTCCATGGGACCGATGGAGCGCACCGACAACCCGCTGGATTTGGCGCTGTCACAGGAGAATCTCTTTTTCGCCGTGGAGACCCCTTCGGGCATCCGCCTGACGCGCAACGGGGCCTTTAACCTGAACGAAAAGGGCGAGTTGGTGACCAAAGAGGGGTATAAGGTGCTCTCAAGCAGCTATTTCAAAAGCGGGCAGGGGGTTACGATTCCCGAAACGGCCCTGAAAGTGACGGTAGATAGAGACGGCAAGGTGGAGATTTTGGAGCAGACCGCCATGGACGCGCCCCAGCAAAGCGATGAATTGATGATTGTCAGCGTGGATAACCCGCAGGATCTGAAAGCCGAGGGGGACAACCTGTTCGCCATGCCCGGCAAAGACCTGGCCAAAGAGATGCGCCCGGTGCAAAACAGCGGGGCGGTACGGCAATTTACGCTGGAAAAAAGCAATGTCAACCCCGTCATGGAGATGACCGAACTGATCGAGACCAACCGGCTGGTGGAGATGTATCAGAAAGTGATGAGAACCCAGATGGATGACATGAACCAGGACGCCATCAACAAACTGGCTTCGTTGAAAGCCTAAGAAGGAGAGATAGATGATTCGTTCCCTTTATACCGCCGCTACCGGCATGATTGGACAGCAGATCCAGATTGACACCACTTCCAACAATATCGCCAACGTCAACACCATCGGCTACAAAAAGCAAAGGGCCGAGTTTGCCGATCTTTTTTACCAGACCGCCGAGTACGCGGGAACTTCTACCAGCGAGATTACCCGCTCACCCACCGGTATCTCCGTGGGACTTGGTGTGCGCCCCACGGCGATCAGCAAGCAGTTCAGCCAGGGCAACTTCAAAGAGACCGGCAACAACCTTGACCTGGCTATTACGGGCAACGGCTTTTTCAAAGTGATTTTGCCCGACGGTACCGAAGCCTATACCCGCAACGGCGCCTTTAAAGTGGATGCCACCGGCACCATCGTCAACTCCGACGGCTATACGCTTTCGCCCGAGATCGTCATCCCCGAAGACGCCACGGCGATTAGCATCGGCACCGACGGGACGGTTTCTGTGCTTCAGGCGGGCCAGCAGGAGGCGACGGAGATCGGTCAGATCCAGTTGACCAACTTCATCAACCCCGCGGGGCTCCATTCGCTGGGTGACAACCTTTACATCAACACCTCCGCCTCGGGCGATCCGATTGAAGGGGTGCCCGGGCAGGACGGGCTGGGGCAGATTCGCCAGGGGTTTGTGGAGATGAGCAACGTTCAATTGGTGGAAGAGATGACCGATCTCATTACCGGTCAGCGGGCCTATGAGGCCAACTCCAAAGCGATTACCACCAGCGACGAGATGCTTCAGATTGTCAACAACCTCAAGCGCTAGGCCGTCGGCCGGGCGCTAACGGCACCGCTTAATCTTTCTAACGCTCCCCATTTGCTATAATCCGCCTAAATTCATAACGGCCGGGCGCCGTCTATGTTCAAAAAAGGAAACGGATGAACGTCATTACCGGAAAAGTCTGGAAGTTCGGTGACAATATCGACACCGACCTCATTATCGCCGCGCGCTATCTGAACACCTCCGATCCCCATGAGTTGGCCAAGCACGTCATGGAGGACGCGGACCCGGAGTTTGTCAAAAAGATGCAACCGGGCGACATCATTGTCGCGGGTGAGAATTTCGGTTGCGGCTCCAGCCGTGAGCACGCGCCTATCGCCCTCAAGGCCGCGGGCGTGGCCGCCGTGGTGGCCAAAAGTTTCGCCCGTATCTTCTACCGCAACGCGTTTAACATGGGCCTGCCCATTTTCGAGCTCAAAGAGACCGACGCCATCCACGAGGGCGACCTGATTACCGTCGAGATGGAGAGCGGGCTCGTGAAAGATCTGAACAAAGGGGTGGAGTACCGCTTTCAGCCCATTCCGCCGTTCATGCAGGAACTGCTGGCCTGCGGCGGGCTGATGAACTACGCCAAGGCGGAACTGCTCAAAAAAGGAGAAGCCCGTGCGTAGCTACAAGATTGCGCTGATCAAAGGCGACGGCATCGGCCCCGAGATTGTCGAGGAGGCGGTAAAAGTACTGGACGCGGTGAGCTTTGCCGAGGGGTTTGAGCTTAAATATGAAGAACTGCTCCTTGGCGGCGCGGCCGTGGACGCCACGGGTGACCCGGCCCCCAAGGAGACGCTGGAAGGCGTCAAGCAGGCCGACGCGGTGCTTTTTGGCGCCATCGGCGGCCAGAAGTGGGACAACCTGCCCAGGGAAAAGCGCCCCGAGAGCGGTCTTTTGAAGTTGCGTAAAGAGATGGAGGTCTTTGCCAACCTGCGCCCGGTGACCGTTTATGATGAGCTGGTCAACGCCTCCACCCTCAAACCCGAGGTGATCCGCGGGGTGGATCTGATGGTGGTGCGCGAGCTGATCGGGGGCATCTATTTCGGCGAGCCCAAGGGCAACGACGGCCAGAAGGCTTTCAATACCATGGTCTACACCAAGCCCGAGATCGAGCGGATTGCCAAGGTGGCCTTTGAGATCGCCATGAAGCGGAGCAAGCGGGTCTGTTCGGTAGACAAGGCCAACGTGCTGGATGTGAGCCAGCTTTGGCGCGATACCGTCGAGGAGGTGGCCAAAGCCTACCCCGAAGTGACGCTGACGCATATGTATGTCGATAACGCCGCCATGCAGTTGGTGCGCGATCCCAAACAGTTTGACGTGATTCTCACCGGCAACATTTTTGGCGATATTCTCAGTGACGAGGCGAGTATGCTCAGCGGCTCCATCGGCCTGCTTCCTTCCGCGTCGGTAGGGGAGAAGTACGGCCTTTACGAGCCCATTCACGGCAGTGCGCCCGACATTGCCGGTCAGGGGATCGCCAACCCCATCGCCACCATCGCCAGCGCGGCGATGATGTTGCGCTTCGCTTTGAAAGAGGACGCGGCGGCGGAGCGGATCGAGCGGGCGATCAAACAGGCGCTTTCTGAGGGCTACCGCACCCAGGATCTGAGCGCCTTTGACGCCAAAGAGGTCTGCTCCACCAGTGAGATCGGCTCCATTATCGCCAACTACGCGAGCAAGTAAGGTACAATTAAAAGTAAAAAGGAAAAGGTCAAAATGGTTGCCACGCTCTGTTATGATGATGGAAAAGGGCAGTGTGACAAGCGCTGTTTTACCTTTTACCTTTTATCTTTTACCTGCAAAAGTTTTCAATGAAAACTTTGACGTTGGCGCAGATCTACGAGCTTCAGGGGCTCAAAACCGAGGCGCTGGAGATTTACAAAGAGATTTTGACGGCGGACCCTTCCAACGCCGAGGCGAGGGCGGCCATACGGCGGCTTTCGGGTATGCGCCGCCGTTTTTCGGGGGTCAATACGGCCATGCGCGACACCTTTGTGAGCATGGAGAGCGAAGAGGCGTTCGCCCGCTTTGAGGCGTGGCTGGCCAAACTGTAAAGGAGCGGGAATGGAGCTTAAAGAGATGATACTCTCGACGCTGGCGGAGATTGGCGAAGAGGAGACGTCGGTACCGTCGGCCATTAATGAGACGCCCGCCCCCTCCCGGGCGCCGGAGCAGACGCCAAAGCCCCATGAGGCGGATGAGGATGAGTTGATCTTTTTGGAACGCCTCAGAGAACGTTTGCTGGTGCTTTTTGAGGGGTTTCTCTCTCCCAATCTCAAAAGCCCCGAAGCCAAGATCGACCTGACGCTCAACTTTCTTGAATACCTTCTGGCCATGCTGGATGAACGGATAGAGACCCTTAAAAAACCGTGACGCTACAGCTTGATCTGTCCCCGGCCCTGGGGGCGCAACTTGACCACCTGAAGCGATTTTTCCACAAACACTACCCCCACACCGAACTCTACGCCGTCGGCGGCGCCGTGCGCGACACCCTGCTGGGCCGGCCGGTTTATGATCTGGATATCGAGTGTTTCGGCCTGGATCCCGAGACGTTTGATGAGGCCATGGCCCGGCTGGGGGCGACGGGCGTGGGGCGGAGCTTTTTTGTCTACAAGTACGGGCAGATTGATCTGGCGCTTCCGAGAATCGAGCGAAAGACGGGTCGGGGACACCGGGGCTTTTCGGTGGCGTTGGCCCGCACTACCAAAGAGGCGAGCCGCCGCAGAGACTTTACGATGAACGCCCTGATGCTAAGAATTTCCGACGGTCTTTTGGTTGACCACTGGGGCGGGGTGGATGACATTGAGGCGCGGCTGATAAGAGTGGTGGACCCGAAGACCTTTGTCGAAGACTCTTTGCGGGTTTTGCGGGCCATGCAGTTTTCGGCGCGCCTGGGGTTTCGTATAGAGCCGCAGAGTTGTCGCCTCATGCGTAAGATGGCGCTGGATGATTTGAGCGCCCAGCGGATTGTCTGGGAGTTTGAGAAGCTTTTTCGCGCCCCTTGCCTTCACTACGGTTTGTGGGCTTTGGGCGCTTTGGAAATAGACAAAAAGATCTTTGGCCGCACTCTTTCTTCTTCGCTTTTTCTCTCGACGGCCCTGCGAATGGCCCGGGCGCGCCAAACCGTACCCTCTGAAATCGCGGCGTACCTGTTTCTTTACCTTCTGGCCGAAGCGTGGCACCTGTTGCCCGTCACGTTGGCGGAAGCGTTGGCCCTGCCCAACCGCTACAAGCGATTTTTGGCTGATCAAAAGCGTGTGCCAAAGCGTGTGACCGACCGTTTTTTAGGCGGGATGGCCCTGCGAATGCCTCTTAAAGCGTGGTTGGGGGCGTGGGAGCCGCGCCTAAGGGAGCGGGCCGAGGCGCTGGGGATTTATGACAATGCGTTTGATCCGGGTATTGAGTCCAACACCCTGATGGCGCGGGGGTTGCGGGGCGCCGAGCTTGGAACAGCTTTGCGCCGCGCGGCGCTTGAGAGGGTGCGGGAAAGTTTTGGCCGTCGGCTGATATAATACCCTTTTTAACCAAGGAGTGAGCATGAACCGGGATTACCGGGTATTGATCGATTGCCGGGACGAGAAGGGCCTGGTGTATAAAATCTCGAAAGTCTTTTACGATTTTGGGCTCAATATGGAGAAGAACCGGGAGTATGTGGACGCCCAAAACGGCAAGTTTTTCATGCGAAGCGAGGTGCGGGGTGTCTTTGAGCCCGATAAGCTCTCCGGCGCGTTAAGGGCTGTATTGCCCGAAGGGGCGCGTATCCGTCTGGTGGAGCCGGGAAAAAAGCGGATCGTGCTGATGGCCACCAAAGAGAACCACTGCCTGGGCGATATTCTCATTCGCCACGAGGCCGATGAGCTGGAGGCGGAGATCGTGGGGGTGGTCTCCAACTATGATCTGCTCAGACCCCTGGTGGAGAAGTTCGCCATTCCCTACATCTGCGTCAGCCACGAGGGCCTAAGCCGCCCCGAGCATGAGCGCAGGGTGCTGGAGGCCATTGAGAGCTTCGGGCCGGTCGATTACATCGTGTTGGCCAAGTATATGCGCATTCTCACCCCCGAATTCGTGGCCTGTTTTGAGGAGCGTATTATCAATATCCACCACTCCTTTTTGCCTGCTTTCATTGGGGCCAATCCCTACAAACAGGCGTATGACAGGGGGGTCAAGATCATCGGCGCGACGGCCCACTTTGTCAACAACAACCTTGACGAAGGGCCCATTATCGCTCAGGATGTTCTGCCCGTCACCCACGCCATGGATTGGGAGCAGATGCGCAACGCCGGCCGTGACGTGGAGAAGGTGGTGCTGGCCAAGGCGCTCAAACTGGCGCTGGAGGACAAGATTTTTGTCTACGCCAACAAAACCGTCATTTTCGATTAGGAGAGAATATGTTTAAGCGTCTGGCCCCGCTTTGGCTTGTGTTGACCCTTACGCTTTTGGCCGCGTCCGGTTTTTGGGACGAGGTGATTCAGACAGAAAAGCGTTTCTACGCCTCCGACAATGCTACACTTGTCCCCAACCCGGTCGTTACGCCAAAAGAGCGCAACGCCACGGTGACGGCCAAAGAGCGCAATGCCACCCTCCAATCCCCCGACCTCTCCCAACTGGCCGACGAGAAGATCGCCGCATTCAACCGGTTGCTGGGGACCGTGAAGGAGCGCCCCTACGAGGTGGAAGCGCCCCACAACCCCTTTTACGATCCGCTCAAAGCCGAACAGCGCAAGGCCCGCTACAAAACCCGCATCGCCGTCAACCGTCAATACGGCTACGACAAGGCGGTGATACGCGACGAGATGGCCCTTTTGGAGCTTGAGTCCAGGGAACGCATTTACAACTTCTTCACCCGTTTGGCGCAAAACTGGACCGATATGAGTGAAAAAGATCTGCAAAAACTTTTTCACGAGCACACCGCCTGGCTGGAGAGCATCAACATTGGCCGTTTTGTCAAAGCCTACAAGGAGGCGTTGGGCAAAAATGACAAAATTTCCGCGCAGATCGTGGAGAATTATCGCAAACTCCAGACCCACTACCGCTTTTTTGACGAGTTTTTGGACTACCTTTCGGCCAACCCCTCACTGCTGAACTACCGGTCGCTTCTGGCCATGATGCGGCTGGATGAGGTGATCAACCAGATCAACGGTATTGAGACCTTTGCCAAACTCAATACCCACCTGCGCCACCTGCACACCGACATGGGGCGCCTTTTGATCTTTTTGCTCATTATGCTGGCGGCATGGATGGCCGCTTTCGCGCTCTATTACAAACTCTACGCCTTTTTAAAAGGGCTTATTGAAAAAGAGTACGACGAGAGCGACGAGATGTTGTTGAGCAACCTCGACGGTATCCGCCGCCCCTTCTTTATTCTGGTGCTGGCCTACGGTTTTCGGCTGGGCACCGAAGTGCTTTTTCACCCCCTCCCTTTGCCGGAGAAGCTTGCGCTCTTTTTCTACGCCGTCACGCTGGGTACCGTCACCTACGTGGTGCTGGTGATACTGGACAGCATCTTCTTTGATTACCTGGTCAAAAAAGGGGAGCTTAAAAACAAACAGCTCAGGCGGGAGCTGGTGAACCTGGTGGTCTCCATTATCAAAGCGGTGATCGTGGTGGTGGCCATTTCGATGCTCCTGGTGCGCATGGGGGTCAACATCACCGGGGTGATCGCGTCACTGGGTATCGGCGGTCTGGCCGTGGCGTTGGCGGCGCAAAACACATTGAGCAACTTTTTCGGGTTGTTGAAGATTATTTTTGACAAATCCTTCAGCCAGGGCGACTGGATCGAGACCAAAGATGCCGAGGGGACGGTGGTGGAGATCGGCTTTATCTCCACGATGATCCGCACTTTTGACAACGCGCTCATTACCGTTCCCAATGCCACACTGGCCAACACGCCGCTGAAAAACTGGAGCAAACGGAGCGTGGGACGGCGTATCAAGATGCATATCGGCGTTACCTACGGCGCGAAGCGGGAAGCGTTGACGGCGGCGATCAAAGAGATCGAGACCATGCTCACGGAGCATCCCGGTATCGCGGATCCCGAGAAAGTGGACCGCCAAAGCCTGATCGAGCGCCGGAGCAAGAAGGAGCGCAAACTGGTCTCCATCGAGGACAAATACGGCATCAAAACGACCCTGCTGGTCTATCTGGACGAGTTTGCCGACAGCTCTATCAATATTCTTATCTACTGCTTCTCCAAAAGCGTGGTGTGGCAGGAGTGGCTGGAGGTGAAACAGGATGTGATGCTCAAAATCTGGGAGATTCTGGAGCGTCACGGCCTGGAGTTCGCTTTCCCCTCCGAGTCGATCTATTTCGATCCCGACAACGTCGCGCGGAGTTTCGAGGCACTGCCTTCGCGAAAGGATGAAGCGCAAAAGGAGGCGTAACCGATGGAAGTGATTATCGCCGGGGCCGGCAAAGTAGGGTTCAATCTGGCCCGGACATTGAGTATCGGCCACAACGTGACGGTGATTGACCGCAACATGGAGGCGCTCAACCGTTTGCAGGAGACCCTGGATATTCTGCCTCTTTGCGGGGATATCGAAGATCCCGAAACCTATCGGAAACTGGCGGGCAAAGAGGCCGATCTTTTCATTGCCGTCACCGATCTGGACGAGGCCAACCTGGTCTCCTCGCTTATCGTGGACGACGAGGTGGCGGTGGGACGCAAAATTATACGGCTGCGTAACGAGATGTTCGCCCGCAGCGGTGTCGGGGCCAAGCTTGGGTTGGACGCGGCGGTTTTTCCTCTGCGACTGACTTCCGACACCGTTTTGTCCCTTCTGGCTTTTCCCGCCGCCAACAATGTCAAGCATTTTCAGCATATCGGTCTGTCGTTGGTCTCGGTTCGGGCCGCGAGTCTCGGGGAGCCGCAACCGCTGGAGCGTCCCGGAGAGATTGTGGTGGGTATCGAGCGGGGTAAACGGTTTTTTGTTCCCGAACCGGACGAGAAGGTGGAGCCGGGCGATCTGGTCTATCTTTTCGGGGACGGGGAGCGGATCGGTCAGCGTTGCCTGGCGTTGGATAAAGAGGCTCCCCGCCATATCGGCCGTTGCGTGGTTTTTGGCGCCGGTGAGTTGGGTGTGACGGTGGCCTCCCGCCTGCTGGCGGAGGGGCGGGAGGTGAAGCTGGTGGACAAAGATCCCGACCGGTGTGAGCGGGCCGACGAGCGGCTGGGCGGTCGGGCCATGACCTTCAGTTGCAAATACGGTACCGCCGAACTCTTTGAGGAAGAGGGGTTGGGCGAGGCCGATATGATGGTAGCGGCGACCGACAATGACGAGTACAATATCATCAAATGTCTGGAAGCCAGGGAACACGGGGTTCGCAAAGTGGTAGCCATCAACAACGAGATGGAGTACTACAACCTGATGCACGCCCTGGGCATCGTGGTGGTACGGGGGCCCAAAATGAGCGCCTATCACGCCATTTTGGAGCGTATCAACTCCGGGCGGGTGACGGTGGAACGCAAATATTGCGGCGGACGGGGAACCGTTTTTGTGCGAACCGTTCACGAAGGTTCCAAAACCGTGGGCAAAAAGATCAAACCGCCCCGTCGTGTCAAAGGACGTCTTTTCCTGGTACGGGAGGGTGAGATGACGCCGTTGCGTGAACCGACGGTTTTGCGTGAGAGCGATACGATCGTCGGTTTCTGCGAGACGGAGGCGGCACCGAAAATGAAGGTGTGGTTCTATGAATTTTAGGAGCCTGCTGAAGATCCTGGCCGTCGTGGGGATGACCCTGGCGCTCATCTTCACGTCGGAACTGGCGGTGGGATTCTATTACGGTGAGCCGATCGTCCCGTTGGCGAAATTCGAGGCGGTGTTGTTGGCCGGTTGTCTGCTGCTTTATCTGCTTCTTCGCAAAGAGCCGGTCAAACTGGGTATTCGGGAGAGTATTCTTTCGGTCAATCTGTTGTGGCTGACACTGGGTGTGGTGGGCGCCGTACCCTTTTTGCTCTATACCGACATCACGTTCGCTTCCGCTTTTTTCGAGGCGGTCAGCGGTTTTACCACCACGGGCGCCACGGTCTTCAACGATATCGAGGCGTTGCCCAAAACGATCCTTTTTCATCGCAGCCTGACCCACTGGCTGGGGGGATTGGGGGTGGTGGTTTTGAGCGTGGGACTGCTCTCTTTTATCAATCCCACCGGTTCCCTTTCGCTTTTCAAGGCCGAATCGACCGGTATCCAGATCGAGAAGCTGCGTCCGAGAATCAGAGAGACCGCTTTGAGCCTTTGGGGGGTCTATCTGGCGTTGACGGTGACGGATCTTTTACTGCTGAAACTTTTCGGTATGGGGTGGTTCGACGCGCTCAACCACGCCTTCTCCACCGTCTCCACCGGCGGTTTCTCCACCAAAAACGCCTCTTTGGGAGCCTTTGAGAGTCCCTGGATTATCTGGGTAACGACACTTTTTATGCTCCTTTCGGGTATCAACTTCCTGGCCCATCTGAAACTCTTTTACAAAGATGTCAGCGGTTACAAAAGTGAGGAGGTGCGCTGGTATCTGACCCTCTTTATTCTTTTTGGGGCCGCTTTGACGGTAGTGCATATGGATATCTCGGGTGACCGTCTTTTTCATGCGGCCACACACGCCTTTTTTACCATCGCCTCGGTCATGACCACCACAGGGTTCGCTACCATCGATTACGGCGGTTGGAGCCACCTGGCCATCGCCCTGATTTTCGGGGCCATGCTCTTTGGCGGTAACGCGGGCTCCACTGCCGGCGGCGTCAAGGTGATCCGTTTCGTGGTGATCGTCAAAACCCTGCTGATGGAGTTTCGGCGCACACTGCACCCCAGAGCCGTTCTTTCGGTTTTTGTGGACGGCGCGAAACTGGATCGTTCCGTCCTCTCGTCGACTTTCGGTTTCTTTACGCTGTTTGTCTTTACCGTGGCCATGACCAGCGGTTATATCTACGCCCGCGGCTATGACGAAATGACCGCCATTTCGGGTGCCCTGGCGTTGGTGGGCAACGTCGGGCCCGGCTTTTCGCATGTGGGGCCGGCGGACAACTTCTCTTTCTTTTCCGATACCGACAAACTGATCTTTTCGATCGCCATGATCGTGGGACGGTTGGAGTGCTACACCGTCTTTATTCTACTGAGTCCCTCGTTCTGGAAGAAGTTTTAAAAAAAACTTTGTATAATCAAAACCAAATGCCATATTCAGGATAGAGGGATGATTCAAACCGACGTCATCAAATGCATTAACGGGGCGATTCCGCTGGAGACAGAACGTTATCGGGGTGCGACGTCGATCCTGGTACAGATTTTCTGCGGGGAAGGGAAAGAGGCGTTGTCGGACTACGCCCGTCAGATCAGGCGGAAGATTCCCCGTGCCGTATGCGTTGGTGTCACGACGGACGGAGAGATCGCGGGCGCGGAAGTGACGACCCTGCATACGGTCGTATCGATCAGCGTGTTTGAAAAGACCACACTGAATGTCAGGGCGATGGAGGGTGATGAGAGTTTCGCCGTCGGTCGGAGCCTGGCGGAGAGTGTGGTCAAAGAGCGTACGAAACTGGTATTGCTTTTCAGCGACGGTACCCATACCAACGGGGAGGATCTGATTCGGGGGTTCGAGACCGCATCCGGGAAGGTGCCGGTCGCCGGAGGGATGGCGGGAGACAACGCCGAATTTCGACAGACGTGGGTTTTGACGGACGATCGCCTCATAGAGAGAGGGGCGGTGGCGGTTGCACTCGATTCGGATGTGCTTGAGGTCCGAACCTTCTTTCGTTTCAACTGGCTGCCCATCGGCCGCTACTTTCGTGTGACCCGGGCGGAAAAGAACCGGATCTATACCATCGATCACCGCAAGGCGGTCGATCTGTACCGAAAATATTTCGGCGACAAAGTGGCGGATCAACTGCCCCGTATCGGGGTGGAATTTCCTCTGATTTTGAGACGAAACGACGAGATGATCGCCCGGGCCGTTATGGAGAAGCGGGACGACGGTTCGCTCATTTTGGCGGGTAATGTGGAAGAGGGTGATATCGTCCAGTTCGGTTTTGGCAGTACCGCGGCCATTATCAGGGGCATTGACGAATCTTTGGAGATGTTCAACGACATGGCCGTACAGAGTTTTTATATCTACTCCTGTATGGCCCGACGCCGTTATATTCCCAACGATATCGCATCGGAAATCGCGCCGTTTGCCTGTACCGCGCCGACGGCGGGCTTTTTTACCTACGGAGAGTTTTACCGTTTCGATCAGAAAGCGGAACTGCTCAACGAGACGATGACGGGAGTGGCCCTCTCCGAGGGGGATGTAAAACTCCCTTCCGTCCATTGTGCGTGTAAAGACGCTTCCGGTCTGAGGGATGTGATGGATACGTTTGACGCCATGTCCCATCTGATCGAGAAGAGTACCGATGAGCTCAACACCCTGATCGAGCTTTTTAACCAGAGCCATGTGGTGCTCTTTCAGTGGCGTAACGACGATCAGTGGTCGGTGGAACTGGTCTCCCAGAATGTGGAGAAGCTGACCGGATACAACGCCAATCTCTTTTTGAGTATGGATGTACCCTATATCGAGCTGATCCATCCGGACGATCTGCAGCGGGTTCATAAAGAGGTGAGTGACGGCGTAGCGAACAACATTCGGGTCATCCGTCACGAGCCCTACCGGATTCGTCATCGGGACGGTCACTATCTGTGGGTGGAGGATTTTACCAAGATCAAGCGGGATCGCAAAGGCAACGTGACCCATTTTGTCGGCTATATCAGTGACATCACCGAAGAGCGCAACAACCGCCAGCAACTGGAACTCTACGGGTTGATTTTCCAAAACGCTTCCGAAGCGATTCTGATTACCGACGCCAAAAACAGAATTATCGCCGTCAACCCCGCGTTTGAACGGATTACCGGTTACCGGGCCGACGAAGTGAAAGGGTTGACGCCCGCCATTTTGAAATCCAACAAATATGACCGTGAGTTTTACGAACAGATGTGGCAGACACTCCATTCGGT
The DNA here is from genome assembly GCA_013153475.1 of Campylobacterota bacterium. Taxonomy (GTDB): domain Bacteria; phylum Campylobacterota; class Campylobacteria; order Campylobacterales; family Hydrogenimonadaceae; genus Hydrogenimonas. The sequence goes on along the minus strand of JAADEJ010000003.1, from coordinate 6,846 downwards.
CGGAGAGTGGCAGGGGGAGGTGGTCAACAAGACCAAATCGGGCGGCATCTATATCGCCTGGCTCTCCATTCGGGTTATCCGTAACGATGCCGGTGAAATTATCAACTACCTGGCGCTCCAAACCGACATTACCGAACTGAGCACCATGCACAGGGAGATGGAGAAACTGGCCCATTACGACGCCCTGACGGGTCTGCCCAACCGGGTACTCTTTGAGGATCGGATCGAAAGGGCCATCGCCAGGCACCGTAGAAAACAGGAGCAGTTCGCGCTGCTCTATCTGGATCTGGACAACTTCAAAAACGTCAACGATTCTCTCGGTCACGGGGTAGGGGATCTGCTTTTGCAGGAGGTGGCAAGTCGACTGACCGCCGTGTTGCGTAAAAACGATACCGTCTGCCGACAGGGCGGGGACGAGTTTTTGATCCTTCTGGAAGGTCCCCGCTCGAACGCCGATATCGAAGCGGCGGTGAAAAAGATCGTCAATACCGTCGAGGAGCCGTTCGAGATCGAGGGACACGTGCTTCATACCAGTTTCAGTATCGGTATCGCCCGGTTTCCGGAAGACGGGGAGGAGTTTCCCGACCTGCTTCAACATGCCGATCTGGCCATGTATGAAGCCAAACGGGACGGGCGCAACACTTTCCGTTTCTTCGACAAGGAGATGCTGGAGACCATCCAGACCAAACATTCGCTGCTGACCGATCTGCGTAAAGCGCTGGAGAGAGAGGAGTTCCATCTCGATTATCAGCCAAAGCTCGATCTGGCCAGCGGCCGGGTGAAGGGTATGGAAGCGCTTTTGCGGTGGCGCCATCCCGAGCGTGGAATGGTGAGTCCCGCGCTCTTTATTCCCATAGCCGAGGAGAACAACCTGATCGTGGGCATCGGCACCTGGGTGCTTCATGAAGCGTGCGCCATGATCGAAAGGCTTGAAAACCGATACCGGATCGCCGTCAACATCTCGGCCAGGCAGTTCGAGAGTGACGATTTCGTGGAGCTGATCAAAACACTCATCGAACGTTACCGAATCGATCCGCAGAATCTCGAACTGGAGTTGACCGAATCGATCCTGATCAAAAACGTCTATGAGAGTGTCAAGACCATGACGGCCATCAAAGAACAGGGGGTCAAGATCGCCATCGACGATTTCGGTACGGGCTATTCGTCACTCTCCTACCTCAAGCGTTTCTCCGCCGACGTGCTCAAGATTGACCGCAGTTTTATCGGTGATCTGGAGCGGGATCGGGATGACGTGATTTTGACCAACGCCGTCATTCAGCTCGGTCACACTTTCGGGATGTCGGTGGTAGCCGAGGGGGTGGAGACCGCCGACCAGTTGGCCATGTTGGAAAATTTCGGTTGTGACGAGATTCAGGGCTACTACTTCAGCAAGCCGCTTGGCGAGGCCGATCTGATTGAATTTCTCAGAAACCGTCCCTGACGGTTTCGCTCTTCATTTTCACTCTTTTTTCGTGTGAGGGAATTTACTTCGCGTTAACTTTCTGTTGGCACTGATTGAACAAAGCGGTTCTATAATGGCATCCGTAGATTTTCGAGGAAGGATCCAGACATATGCAGCAGACGATCGAGATGATCCGAAAAGAGGTAAGCCGTGTCATCGTGGGACACGAAGCGCTGATTGAGAGGATGATGACGGCGCTGATTTGCGAGGGGCATCTGCTGGTCGAGGGGGTGCCCGGCTTGGCCAAAACCACGGCGGTCAACGCCCTGGCCAAGGCGCTGGGACTGCGTTTTAAACGGGTGCAGTTTACCCCCGACCTTCTGCCCGGCGACATTACCGGAAGCGAGGTTTACGATCAGCGGGAGGGGCGATTTTACATCAAGGAAGGGCCCGTTTTTACCAACCTTTTGTTGGCTGACGAGATCAACCGCGCGCCGGCGAAAGTGCAGTCGGCCCTGCTGGAGGTGATGCAGGAGCGACAGGTGACCATCGGCCAAAAGAGCCTGCCCGTTCCCCGGCCCTTCATGGTGATGGCGACCCAGAACCCGGTAGAGCAGGAGGGAACCTACCGGCTTCCCGAAGCCCAGCTTGACCGCTTCATGATGAAAGTGGTGGTGGGGTATAACACCCTGGATGAAGAGTTGGAGATGGTGGCGCGTGTAACGGGTGAGGGATTTGGCGATGTCACCCCCGTGGCGGGGGAGGCGGAACTGACAGCCATGCGGGAGGCGGCGGCGAAGGTGCATGTGGACGAGGCGGTGCGCCGCTATATGCTCAAACTGGTTTTTGCTACCCGCTATCCCGACGAATACGGTCTGGAGAGCTTGAAAGAGATGATCGAGTTTGGGGCCAGTCCCCGGGCGTCGATCGATCTGTATAAAACGAGTCGGGCCACGGCCATGATGCGTGGACGCGATTTTGTCACCCCGCTGGATGTGGCGGATGTGGCCTTTGACGTTCTGCGCCACCGCATTATTCTGGGATACCGGGCCGAGGCGGCGGGGGTTGAGAGCGATGAGGTGATCAGAGAGATTTTAAAAAGCGTCAAGGCCCCCTGATGACCCAAGACGAGCGCTTCAAAGCCCTCATCATCAAAGCCCGCCGCCGGCTTTTCGGTGAGCGCGCGGGGCGTCACTTATCGGCTTTGAAAGGTGAAGGACTTGATCTTGCCGAGATACGGGAGTATCGGGACGGGGATGACGTGCGCAAGATCAACTGGCGCGTCACCGCCCGTACCGCTCAAGCCCACGTCAATCTTTTCGAGGAGAGAAAAGCCCTGGACGTGGCGGCGGTTTTTCTGGTCGACGGGGCTGTTTATTTCGGGTCGGTGCGTCAAAAACAGGAGGTGATGGCCGAGATCATGGCCCTGCTGGGGTTTGCCGCCGTCGCCCGGGAGGACAGGTTTCGGCCCATCTTTTTTGAGCGCGCCCCTTTGCGTCTCTTTCGGCCGCAGACCGATTACAAAGGGGTCTACGGGGCCGTTGAGTACGCTTTGGGGCTGGAGGTGCTCGGCAAAAGGGCCGATCCCACGGCGCTGGCCGATTACCTGATTCGCGCACTGCCCCGCCGCTGTGTGGTGGTCGTGGTGGGTGATATGTGGGATATACCCGCCTTTGACGCACTTTCGGCGCGGCATGAGCTCTATATCGCCAGGGTCAGGGACCCTTTCGAGATGTCGCCCGCTTTTTTCGAGGGGGTGACACTGCAAGATCCCGCAAGCGGCGGCGCCTTTGAGGTGGAGATGACGCAAGGGGCTCTGCGGGCGTGGCGGCAGGAGCGGGAGGCGGCGGACAGGGATTTTGAGGCCTATTGTCTGGCAAGGGGTATCGGCCATACCCTTGTTTGGACTGACGAAGATCCTTTTGAGAAGCTGAGGGAGCTGTTGCGATGAGCCCGGAGGTTTTGCAAAAGCTCAAAGATATCAAGCCGCCCGTGCCGGTGCCGGATATGAGCCTGTGGTGGTGGGTGATGGCTGTGGTTTTGGCGGTTTTGGTCGTTTTGGTTGTTTTGGTTGTGCGCTCTCTTTTGCGTCGCGGGCCCTGCTGTTACCGCCCCCGTCGGCGAGATCGCAAACAGGAGGCCGTAGAGAGGCTCAAGCGTCTTGACGGGGCCGATACCAAAGAGACGGTGTACGCTTTTACGGAGCTTTTCCCGCTGGTAGCGGGGGAGAACACGGCGCTCATGGCCGAGTATGAGGCGCTGGTGAAGCGGTTGGCGCGTTATAAGTACCAAAAAGAGGTGCCGCCGCTTGGTCGTGAGGATCGCCGGGCAATAAAGGCGCTGATCGCCAAAGGAGTGAAGGGTGGGTGAGTTCGGTTTTGTGCACCCCTGGGCCTTTTCGCTTTTGGTTGTCTACGGGGTGTGTCGGCGCTTTTGCCCCCAAAAGAGCGAACGCTTCTGGTTTCCCTACGCCAAAAGAGCGGCCAAAACGACGGCCAAAAGGCGGTGGCTCAAAGAGGTGTTGCGGGCCCTGGCCTTTGCCCTGCTGGTAACGGCGCTGGCCGATCCGGCCCGGTTTGACAGCGTGGCTTTGGAGAGAGACAGGGGGTATGAGATCTCGTTGATTCTGGATGCCAGCGGCTCCATGGAGATAAGTAATAAATTTAAAATAGTAAAAAAAATAATAGAAGAATTTATTCAGCAACGCAAACATGACAAAATAGGTTTAACTATTTTTGGTGATTTTGCTTATGTTGCAGTCCCTTTGACATATGACAAAAGTTCACTTTTACGATTGCTAGATAAAATTGAAGTAGGTATAGCAGGCACTCATACTGCATTATATGAAGCACTTTTTATAAGTACTAAACTTTTTTATAAATCCAAAGCAAAAAATAAAATTGCGATTTTACTAACTGATGGTATGGAAAGTGTAGGCTCGGTACCGCTTCGTGTGGCTGTTGAGACGGCCAAAAAGTACGGCATACGGGTCTACACGATCGGGGTGGGCAGTGTGGGCGATTATGATCCTTTTGTATTGGAGAAGATTGCCCGGCAGACCGGCGGGAAGTTTTTTAAGGCCGACTCCGCCGCCAAACTGGCCGAGGTCTACCAAACCATCGACCGGCTGGAAAAGAGCGAGATTACGGGTGAGCGCTATGTGCGCGTAACCCACTATTTCCCCTGGCCCCTGGGGGCGGGCACAGCCTTGCTCTTTTGGCTCTTGTTTGAAGGGGCGGTTCGGGCAAGGAGGCGGGTATGAGTCTGCTTTATCCGTTTGTGCTACTGCTCTGGTTGCCCCTGCTTTGGTCCGTGTGGCGCCAAAACGGGGAGGGGGACGGTCCGATGGCCGCGTTTCGCCCCGATCTTTACGCCAAAATGCATATCAGCAGTGGGATGTCAGCCAAAAGACGGCGGCATCTTTTGACTTCGGCGGCGTTTTTGGCCGTTTTGGCGCTGGCCAGGCCCGTGCTGGATAACGGGACGGTGCGTGTCAAACAAAGCGGCGGGGAGCTGGTGGTCGCCTTTGACATCTCCCGTTCCATGCTGGCCGATGACGTCTACCCCAACCGCCTGCGGTTTGCCAAAAAGAAATTTTCGATACTGCTTCACTATCTCAAAAGCACGGAGGTCGGGGTGATCGCCTTTAGCCGCCGCGCCTTTTTGGTGGCGCCGCCCACGCGCGATTACGGGTCACTGCGTTATCTTGTCGAGCATATGCAAACCGACGACGTGTCGGCCAGGGGGACCGATCTGGCCGAGGCGGTACGCGCAGGCGCGGGGCTTTTGAAAAAGGGGAAAAACAGAGCCCTCCTGCTCTTTACCGACGGCGGGGACGGTGATGACCTGAATGAGGCGATCAAGGCGGCCAAAGAGGCGGGGATACGTGTCTATATCTATGCCGTGGCCACCCCGAAAGGGGGCGTGATGCGCCTGCCGGGCGGTCTGGTGCGAAACGCGAGGGGCGAGCCGGTGGTGACACGGCTAAACAGCGCCGTCAAAAAGCTGGCCGAAGAGACGGGCGGGGTGTATAGGCCCTATTCGCTCTCCAAAAAAGATATGGCCCTTTTGGCCAAAACCATTGAGGCCAAATGGCACGGCGCGAAGAGAGAGCGGGAGATCAGAAAGCAAGAAGAGCTCTATATCTATCCGCTCGGTTTGGCGCTGATACTCTTTTTGACGGCTCTCTCTTCACTGCCTGAGCGCAAAAGGAGCGAGGCATGAGTCGTCCTATGGTGGGCTGGTGGTTACTGCTATCGGTGTGGCTGTGGGGATCGCCCCTGGACTTTTACACCCTGCACAAAGCCGAGTCGGCCTATAAAGCGGGGCGTTATGTTGAATCGGCCCGTCTTTATGACAAGCTGGCCAAAACGAAGGGAGACAGCGCCCGGCTCAACGCGGGGGATGCCTGGTACAAAGCGGGCGATTACGCGAAGGCGAAAGAGCGATTTGAAACAATTACCGAGCCGTCGCTACAGTTTCAAAAATGGCACAACCTGGGCAATGCCTACGCCCATCTTGGCAAAATGGAGCGGGCGATCGACGCCTATAAAAAAGCGTTGAAAATAAAAGACGATCCCGATACCCGCTACAATCTGCAGTTGTTACAAAAAGCGCAAAAAAAGAGAAAAAAATCCTCCTCTCAACAAAACGGCGCCCAAAAAAAGAGGAAACAAAAAGAGAAAAAATCGCAAAAGAGCGGTTCAAAGAGGAACAATCAACAAAACAAAAAGTCTTCGGACAAAAAGCGCGATCAAAACAAAAAAGAGGATAAAAAGTCCTCTAAAAAAGCCAAAAACGGGCACGCCAAAGAGCAGAAGCGACAACAAAAGAAGACCCAAAAGAGCGAACGTAACCGGCAAAAGGCTCAGCAGATGCAACAACACATGAAAGAGGAACCCATCAGCGACATGGAGCTGAGAAAATGGGAGAAGATGTTAAAGCAAAGGCGCATACGCACGCTGATGCTTCCGATGAACCGTTCCGAACAACCGCGAAGGAGTGACGATGCGATCCATCCCTGGTAAGATCATGCTGTGGCTTCTGGCCGTTGCGGCGGCCATGGCGGGGGTGACGGCCTCGCTGGATAAGAGTGAGATAACAAAAGGCGAAACGGTCACGCTCACCATTACCGCCGACGGTGATGAGGTTATCTTTCCCGTGATCGATCAGATCGGCGGGTATCCTGTGTTGGGAACCGCGAGACGCTCCTTCATCTCCATGGAAAACGGCGTGGTACGACGAAGCGTGAGCAAAAGCTATACCTTCGCCCCCATGAAAGATCTTGACATTCCTTCTTATGAGGTAACGGTAGACGGGCAGGTGGAGAGGACACCGCCGCTTAAGGTGCGGGTAAAGGCGGCTCCTGCTACTACCCAGCGGGCGTCAGCGGCACTGCGGATCGATCTGCAAAAAAGAGAGCTCTATGTGGGCGAGCCGGTGAA
>JAADEJ010000072.1 GCA_013153475.1 Campylobacterota bacterium | reverse complement strand
GCGGCGCTCAAGACGGTACCCCGCGGCGGCGATCCTTTGGACAAAGAGCTCAAAAACGAGATGCCCAAAGACGCCTACGCCATGTGGAACAAGCTCAACAAATCGCTCATCGGGCCTGCGACGGGCGAGACGTTGGAGTGTACGGATTGCGGCGAGTGTATCGCCGTCTGTCCGGTGGGGGCGCTGGTCAGCAGTGACTTCCAGTACACCACCAACGCCTGGGAACTGACCAAAATTCCCGCCGCCTGTGCCCACTGTTCGGCGGCGTGCCATCTCTATTACGAAACCAAGCACACCAGCGTGGCCGACAATACTCCCAGACTCTACCGCGTGACCAACGAGTGGAACTACGTCTCGCTTTGCGGCGCCGGACGCTTCGGGTATGACTTTGAAAACAGGGTCGAAGGCAAAGACGAAGCAGCTTTCAACAAAGCGGTCGAGGCGCTCAAGGCGGCCGGGACGATTCGCTTTGATTCGGCCATCACCAACGAAGAGGCGCTGATTTTGCAAAGGCTCAAAGAGAAATTGGGCGTGCGGCTGGTCAACACGGACGCCAAACGTTTCGGCGACTTTATGAAAACCTTTGCCTCCGTCACCGGCGAGAGCCTCTACGGCGGCGATCTGAAAAAGGTACACCATAGCGATTTTGTCGTCAGTATCGGCGCCCAGCTCAAGTCGGACAACCCGGCGGCCCGCTTTGCTTTTAACAACGCCATCAAGATGAACAAAGGGGCGGGACTCTACTTCCACCCCGTCAAAGACCCGGTGGTAGAGGGCTTTGGCAAAAACCTGGTCTGCGTCAATCATAAGCCGGGCCTTGAAGAGGCGGCGATGTATCTGGTGCTTGATCTCTTCGGCGATCGGGAGAAGATGCCCAAAGAGGTGGTCAAATACCTTGACTCTTTCCATAAGAAGGGCAAAAAGAGCGTTGAAGAGACCATCAAGGAGAAGGTGGTCGAGAAGGTGACCAAAAAGGTCAAGGATGAGGAGACCGGTGAAGAGAAAGAGGTGACCGAAGAGGTGACCAAAATGGTGCCCAAGAAGGTCAAAAAAACCGTCGAGGTGGAGATCAACAAGTTGATGGAGCTTTTGGGCGCGCCGGAAGATCTGGCCGACAAACTCCCCAAGATGTTGGCCAAGAAAGAGTCTTTCTCCATCATACTGGGCGAGGATCTCTACCATCATCCCAAGGCGCAGAATCTGGCGAAACTGGCGGGTATGATCGCCAAGTATACCGATTTTGAGGTGATTGTCCTGCCTTCCAAAACCAATACGCTGGGTGTCAGCCTCATCTGCGATCTTGACGAGGAGGCCGAAGGCAAAGTGGTCGGCTACAACGCGCCGGGCGACTTTGTGCTCAGCGCCGCCGGCGAGGGTGATCTGGATATGCCCGCGCTTAACCAGCAGGAGGGTACCTTTACCAACGTGGACAAGCGGGTGGTGCCGACCTATGTGGCGCTTCCCTATCGCGGCTATGTACTTAACGATCTGGCCAACGCCCTGGGCGTGGAGGCCGCGTTGACGGTCGATTACACCGCGTGCCTGCCCGAGGATAAAGGGTTTGAGAATGTCGCGTTTGATGATCTTCCCTGCCGCTACACCAACAGCGGTGAGGAGGTGCGCGGCTATGCCCTCAAACCGATCAAAGGCAAGGCGCAAACCCCCAAAGTCGGCAAGGTGGATACAAAGGGTGCCCTGGAAGGCGATATCGCCTACCGGTGCAACCCGGTGCTGCAATTTAACGCCTTTACCAAAAAGGCGCACCAGCTGGCCGACGAGGCGAAGATTGTCGTTTCGCCCGAGCGGCTGGAGAGTCTTGGGGTTCAGGAGGGAGAACGCCTCCGTGTCACGGCCGGCGGGGCATCGGTCGAATTGCCGGTAGCGGTCGATAAGTTTATCGGTGGCGATATTGTCATGGTGCCGGATTTTGATCCCAGCATCGAAACCGACAAGCTCTTTGCCACCAACCGATACCAAAACGTAACCATTGAAAAGGTGTAAACCATGACAACGACTGGATTTATCATCGCCACGATTATCAAGATCCTTGTGGTTTTGGGCCTCTTTTCCGCCCTGGCGGGCTTCGGTACCTACCTGGAGCGGAAAGTGCTGGCCTTCATGCAACGGAGGCTCGGCCCCATGCACGTGGGCCCCTACGGCGTGTTGCAGGTTCTGGCCGACGGTATCAAGCTCTTTACCAAAGAGGATATCATTCCCCAAAACGCCGTCAAACCGATCTTTATGATCGCGCCCATCATCGGGGCGGCCACGGCGTTTATCGCTTTGGCGGCCGTGCCGATTCTGCCTGAGTTTGAGATCTTTGGGGTCAAGGTGCACCCCATTATCGCCGACATCAACGTGGGTGTGCTTTTCGTGTTGGGTGTGATGGCCAGCGGGCTTTTCGCGCCGCTGCTTGCCGGTATGGCCAGCTCCAACAAGTGGGGATTGCTGGGCGCGGCCCGTACCGCCATCCAACTGCTTAGTTATGAAGTCGTTACCGGTCTGTCCATCCTGGCGCCGCTGATGATGGTGGGCTCTTTGTCGCTGATTGATATCAACAACTACCAAAGCGGCGGGTTTACCGATTGGATCGTCTGGAGTCAACCGGTGGCTTTTGTGCTCTTTTTGATCGCGGGCTTTGCCGAAACCAACCGGACACCCTTTGACCTGCTGGAGCATGAGGCGGAGATCGTTTCGGGTTACGCGACCGAATATTCGGGTATGCGCTGGGGTATGTTCTTTATCGGCGAGTACGCCAACATGATTACGCTCGGCTTTTTAGCCAGCCTGATTTTCCTGGGCGGCTTCAACGACTGGGGCTTCATTCCCGGCGGATTGGCGATTGTGCTGAAGGTCTCCTTCCTCTTCTTCTTCTTCCTCTGGACCCGGGCGGCGTGGCCCCACGTGCGACCCGACCAGTTGATGTGGCTGTGCTGGAAGGTGTTGATGCCGATCGCGGTGCTCAACGTTGTCGTTACCGGCATCGTACTGATGATGTAAGGGGGAGTCGATGAGTTTGGAACAGTTTAAAGATAGAAACGTGGCGCAAAACTATGTCCACATTCCGGTGGACAAGCCGCCGCAAAAGCCGATGGACAAATTCAAGCAGGTGGTTCGCCGCACTTTCAAGGGCGAGCTTTTCGTGGGCCTTTGGGTGGTCTTTCGGGAGATGATCAAACGGGATTTCCATACAGTCAAATATCCGTTGGAAAAGCTCCCCATCTCTCCCCGGTATCGGGCGGTACATAAACTCTATCGCCTCCTTGAGAGCGGTAATGACCGCTGTATCGGCTGTGGGCTGTGCGAAAAGATCTGTATCGCCAACTGTATCCGCCTGGAGACACGCTATGACGAGAAGCAGCGCAAAGAGGTGACCGAATACAGCATCAACCTCGGTCGCTGTATCTTCTGCGGTTACTGCGCCGAAGTGTGTCCCGAACTGGCGATCGTGCACGGACAGCGCTACGAGAACGCCAGTGAGCAGCGGGCCCACTTCGTGCTCAAAGACGATATGCTCACCCCGCTCGATTTCCTCAAAGAGGGCAAGCAGGAGGAGTTCCCCGGATTCGGTGCCGTCAGCCCCAACGCGGACGAGCGTATCAAGAAAACGCCGACGGCGTATTAAGGATGGGAAGATGTTTGAAGCGATAGCCTTTTATACCTTCAGCGCGATCACGATCGTGATGTTCTGGATCACCGTCACCAGCAAAAACGCGCTTTATGCCATGAGCGCCCTGGCGGCGGGAATGATTATGATCAGCGGGTTCTTTTTCCTGCTGGATGCCGACTTCCTGGGTGTGGTGCAGATCATTGTCTATACCGGCGCGGTGATGGCGCTGTACGCCTTCGGTATGATGTTTTTCGATACCACCCGGGATGTCAAAGAGCGCGTTCGCGCGCCCAAGCTGGTTTTTCTGCTCAGCGGCATGACGGCGCTGGTGCTGGTAATCGCCCTGGTGGCGCCGATTCTGGGTGACCACATTGAGGCGCTCTATCCGATGAAAGAGGGCATTGAAAACCCGCAGGCGGTGGGTATTGTGCTCTTTACCAAATACCTGGTGCCCTTCGAGGTGGCCGCGGTGATGCTGTTGGTGGCGATGATCGCCGGTATCGTGCTGGCCGGCAAGAAGATGGATGAGAGCCTGACGCTCAAAGTCGAAGACGAATTTACGCAAAAGGGTGCCCAATGATTACGCTCAGCCACTATCTGGTTCTTTCGGCCGTGCTGTTTGCGATCGGCCTGGTGGGTGTCTACCGCAGGAAGAATCTTTTGATGCTGCTCTTTTCGACGGAGATTCTGCTGAATGCGGCAAACATAGGGTTCGCGGCGATCTCCAAGTTTTACGGTGATCTGACGGGTCAGATGTTCGCTTTCTTCATCGTCGCCGTGGCGGCGAGCGAAGTGGCGGTGGGCCTTGGCCTCATGATCGTCTGGTACAAGCGGCGCGGCACGCTTGATATCGATTCCATGCAATCAATGCACGGGTAAAAAGGATGGCTATGGAAACATATCTGTATATCGCACTCTTCGCACCGCTGGTGGGGTCGCTTTTCGCGTCGCTTTTCGCGGACAAACCCAAGACGATCATTACGGGGCTGGTGACTTCGGCCCTGCTCTTTGTCTCATGGGTCAGCTCCGTCGTGCTGTTGTTGCATGTGGCCCACGGCGAAGCGGTGCACGTGAAGATGATGGACTGGATTCAGGCCGGCGGCCTCTCCATTCCTTTCGGGTTCAATGTGGACGCGGTGACGGCGACCATGATGTTCGTGGTCACCACCGTTTCGACGGTGGTGCACGTCTACTCCATGGGGTATATGGATCACGACAAATCGTTTAACCGTTTCTTCGCCTGGTTGTCGGCCTTCGTCTTTTCGATGATGGTTCTGGTTATGAGCGACAACTTCGCCGGTCTCTTCATCGGCTGGGAAGGCGTGGGGCTTTGCTCCTGGGCGCTGATCGGCTTCTGGTACCATAAAGAGAGCGCCAGCTGGGCGGCCAACGAGGCGTTCATTATGAACCGTGTCGCCGACCTGGGGATGCTGATCGGCATCTTCCTGGTCTACTGGAATTTCGGCAGCCTTCAATATGACGTGGTTTTCGCCCAGGTCGACAAAATGGATCCCACCGTTTTGATGATGACCACGGCGTTCCTCTTTATCGGCGCCATGGGTAAATCGGCCCAGTTTCCTCTGCACACCTGGCTGGCTGACGCGATGGAAGGCCCCACGCCGGTCTCCGCGCTGATCCACGCCGCCACCATGGTTACGGCGGGTGTTTACCTGGTAATTCGCGCCAACCCGCTCTACGGTGCCGTGCCGGAAGTGAGCCTCTTTGTGGCGAGCCTCGGCGCTTTCGTGGCGATGTTCGCCGCTTCGATGGCGCTGGTCAACCGTGACCTCAAGCGGATTATCGCCTACTCAACCCTCTCGCAGCTGGGTTATATGTTCGTGGCTGCCGGTGTGGGTGCCTACTGGGTGGCCCTTTTCCACCTGATGACCCACGCCTTCTTCAAGGCGCTTCTCTTCCTGGGTGCGGGTAACGTCATGCACGCCATGGATGACGAGCTGGATATTTTCAAAATGGGCGGCCTGGGCAAAACGATGCAGGCCACGATGATTTTGATGACCATCGCTTCCGTGGCGCTGGCGGGTATCTATCCGTTGGCGGGCTTCTTCTCCAAAGACAAGATTCTCGAAGCCGCTTTCGCCGGCCACCACTATATTCTCTGGGCGGTACTCTGGATTACGGCGGGCCTGACGGCCTTCTACAGCTTCCGCCTGGTGATGCTGGTCTTCTTTGGCGAGGAGCGTTACAAAATTTTCGGTTACCATCCCCATGAAGCGTACAAGTTTATGCTTTGGGCCATGTCTCCGCTGGCTGTTTTGGCCGTCATCGCCGGCTTTTTTGAACACGATTTCGTTCACATGATCAAGGCGGTTCTGCCTGTTGAAGAGTTCCATGTCTCTACCGGCACCTTCTGGTTCCTTATTATCGTGACCCAGGCGATCGCTTTGGGCGGCATCGCCTTTGCGGTCTGGAAGTACAGCAAAGGGGGCTTCAGCGAGAAGTGGCGTGAGACTTTTGTCTACAAGCTGCTCTTTAACCAGTACTACATTCCCAAAATCTATGACGAGTATATCTGCAAACCCTACGCGGAGCTCTCCAAGATTGCCTGGAAAGAGCTGGATGTCAGAGTCGTGGACGCGACGGTCGACTTTATCGCGACCACTATTTACAAATCGGGTATGGTCAGCCGCGTCGTGCAAAGCGGTAACCTTTCGAATATGCTGCGCTGGATGGGAGCGGGTCTGCTCATTCTGTTGCTGGCAGCCATCTTGTACAGTCCCGTGCGTTAAGGAGTAGGTATGGATCACATTCTATCAGTCTTGGTATTTTTCCCGGCGATCGCCGGGTTGCTCGGCTTCGTCGTCAGCAAAGAGTCGATCCGGGCCTACGGCCTTTCGGTCGCGGCGATCGAGTTTCTTCTCTCGCTCTGGCTCTGGTTCAGCTTTGACGGCAACTATCCGGGGTTCCAGTTTGTGGAAGTGGCGCCGTTGATTCCCAGTTTCGGGATCAACTGGTATCTGGGTGTTGACGGCATTTCACTTTTCATCATCGTTCTCTCCACCTTCATCACCCTGGTGGGACTGATCGCGCTCAGTATCGAGAAGGATCTGAAAAACATGATCATCTCGCTGCTTTTCCTGGAGATGACGATGGTGGGCGTTTTCGTGGCGTTGGATGCCATTGTCTTCTACATTTTCTGGGAACTCTCCCTGGTACCGATGCTCTATATCATCGGCGCCTGGGGCGGTAACCTGAGAATTTACGCGGCGATCAAGTTTTTCCTCTACACCTTCGCCGGTTCGCTTATCATGTTGGTGGGTATGCTGGTGATGGCCTACCTCTATTATCAGGCTACGGGTGTCTGGAGCTTCTCCATTACCGAATGGCACCGCCTGATTCTGCCTGCCGATTATCAGTTCTGGCTCTTTTTGGCCTTCTTTATCGGTCTGGCGATCAAAGTGCCCATGTTCCCCTTCCACACCTGGCTTCCCTATGCCCACGGTCAGGCGCCGACGATCGGTTCGGTCATCCTGGCGGCGGTGCTACTGAAGATGGGTACCTACGGTATGGTACGTCTGCCCCTGCCCATGTTCCCCGATGCGGCGGTGCATATGATCATGCCGGTGGCGGTGCTTTCGCTCATTATGATCATCTATACCGCCATGGTCGCTTACGCCCAGGAGGATATGAAACAGGTAATCGCCTACAGCTCCATCTCCCATATGGGTGTCATCGTGTTGGGAACCTTCGCCATGAATCCCGAGGGTATTGCCGGCTCCATCTACCTGATGCTCGGACACGGTGTCGTCTCCGGGGCGCTCTTTATGCTGGTGGGCGTCATCTATGACCGCCGCCATACCAAACTGATGAGCGAGTTTGGCGGACTGGCGCACGTGATGCCCCGCTATGCCACGATCATGGGCATTATGGTGATGGCGTCCGTGGGCCTGCCCCTGACGGTCAACTTTGTGGGTGAGTTTTTGAGTCTGGCCGGTTTTTATAAAATCAGCCACACCATGACCATTCTGGCCGGAACCAGTATTATTCTGGGCGCGGTCTATATGCTGACACTCTACAAAAAGTCGTTCTTCGGTGAAGTGACCAACGAAGCGAACAAAGAGCTTAAAGATCTCAACGGTAAAGAGAGTATGGCGCTTTGGACCCTGGTTCTGGTTACCGTTTGGCTGGGTGTCTATCCCAAACCGGTACTGGGACCGATCAATACGAGCGTCGAGTCGCTTGTATCTTTCATGCATAAAAAAGCGATCACCAAAGAGGCGAAAGAGACCATTCGCCCGACCGTGATCGAAAGGGAGGCGAAGTGATGTTGGAGCCCATTTCAGTCAGCCTTGAGACGCTGAATCTTTCGACCCTGGCGCCCATGCTGATCGCCATTGTGGGCGGTCTGGGTATTTTGGTGGTCGATCTGATCAAGAAAGATCTGGACAAGACCCTTTACGTGATGCTCAGTATTCTGGTGCTCTTCGTGGACCTGGGAGCCGTCATAGGTCAACAGGTGGGCGATCGCGGTTTCTTTGACGTGATGCTCATTGACGGACTGGCGGTGATCAGTCAGGTGGTTATTCTGGTGGCTTCCATGCTCTTTGTACCGCTTGCGCTGACTTCCAAGCGGTTCCACGAGTTCAGCTACCCTGAGTTTTTCGCGCTCTTTCTCTTTATGGTCGCGGGCTTCCAGTTCATGGTGGCCAGTGACAACCTGATTCTCATTTTTGTCGGTCTTGAGACCGCCAGTCTGGCCCTTTACACGCTCATTGCCCTGCACAACCGGGACAAGGCGTTCGAGGCGGCGATCAAATATTTTGTGATGGGTGCGTTGGCCGCCGGCTTCTACGTGATGGGTGCCATGATCTTCTACGCGCTCTCCGGCAGCGTGGAGCTCTATAAAATCGCGGAGGTACTCAAAGCGGGCGGATACGCCAATATGACAATCCTGCTGGTGGGCGTGGCCTTTATGATGGCGGCACTGGGCTTCAAGCTCTCCATGGTGCCTTTTCATACCTGGACTCCCGATGTGTACGAGGGCGCGAGCGCCTCTTTGGCCGGATATATGTCCGTCGTACCCAAAATCGCCGGTTTTGTCGTCGCCATGCGGATTTTCGGTTTCCTGATTCAGGCCGATGTGGTCTGGGTACGCGACATTCTGTATGCCGCCGTGGTGATCACCATGACGTTGGCCAACATCATGGCGTTGGTTCAGCACGATGTGAAGCGGATGCTGGCATTCAGCTCCATCTCCCACGCGGGCTTTGTGATGGCGGCTATTATGATCGGTACCACCCAGGCCAACAGCGCCCTCTTTTTGTACTGGATTCTCTTCCTCTTTACCAACCTGGGCGCGTTCGCCATGCTGTGGGTGAGCCGCCACAAAGCGAGCATCTGGCACGAGCGCTACGACCACCCGTACGAGAAGTTTTCGGGTATGATCTCCATTATGCCGGTGGGTGCCGTGATTATGGCGCTTTTCATGCTATCACTGGCCGGCGTGCCCCCCTTCTCGCTCTTTTGGGGTAAACTCTACGTCATGAGTGCCGCCGTCAACGCCGACTACATCGGTCTGGCGATCATCATGGCCATCAACAGCGCCATTTCGGCCTACTACTATCTGAAGCTGATTGTCTACATGTTCCTGCGGGCTCCCGAGCAAAACGACGGAACGGTTTATGTGCAAAACGCCTCCAAGCCGCTGCAGACCATTATCGGCTTCTCCGCGTTCCTGACTGTCTTCGCCATCTTCGCCGTCGACCCGATGTTGCAGATGATTACCGCTTACGTTCAGGCAAGCGGATTCTGATCCCGCTTCGGCGGGTGAAGGAGAACGCCATTTCTTTCCGATTCGCGCTGCTTCTCTTTTTTCTGCTCTCCTCGCTGAGCGCCCTTGAGATTCGTCTCAAACGGGGGATTGAGGAGAGCGCACCCTACGCAGTTTTACATCTTTACGACAAAGACCCTTTCGATTGTGTCGCTTTTTATGACGAAACCTCCCGCCCGACTCTTTACCGGTGCCGGTTTAAAAAACGGCCCGCCCTTTTGCCGAAAACGGCAAAAAGCGAATTTTTCAAGATCGGCTTTTCCATGGAGGGAAAACTTTTTGTCGTGGAGATTGAGCCGCTGAAAAAGAGCCTGATAACCCCGGTACCGCCGCCGATTCATGAAAATCCGGTACTCGATGCCGTGCCGCCGTCGAAAAGCCGCCATTGGAGTGTAATCGGCTTTACACAGCCGTCACCTCCCTATCTGGGAAAAACGACCGATGACAAAAAAGGGCTTGCGTTTCCCATCGAACTTTCGCGCTACAAGGCGCCCGCTGTCGGGGCAGTGGATATAAACGGTGAGCCGGTCTTTCTAAAAAGCCATCGGGATATCGAGGAGCTTATCCGTATCAAAGAGGCATTTGCCTCCGGGCGGTACGCCAAAGCCTACGACATGGCCACGGAAGCCTACAGTCGGTATAAAAACTCCATTTTTGCCAGCGATTTTCTGCGATACCGCATCAAGGCGCTGGTGGAAGAGGGGATCAAGGAGAATGCCGACGAAATTATCAAGCTGGGCAAATTTTTTATCAAGCGTTACGCTTCGGACGAGTACCTTCCCGAAGTTCTCCTGTTGCTTGCCAGGGTCTACAGCGCCACGGGATTCGTCAGTGACGCCAACTACTTCTACGACCGGTTGATCCACGAGCATGAGGGGAATCGCTTTGCCAATCTGGGACTCATTTACCTGGGAGACGAACTCTACATGAACGGCAAGGTCAAAGCCGCCATGCAGAGCTATATGGATGCCCTCTATTCGGCCAAAGAGCTGGATGTGGCCTCGTTGGCGGCCTATAAACTGGCGTTACGCTATCTTGAGAGGGGAGAGACCGACAAGGCCGTGACCTATCTGAAGAAGCTTTGGGAGAAAAATCCCGATTATCTGCTGAAGAATCCGGAGGAGACATTTCATCTTGCGGAGAGACTCGCGGCGCGTAAACGCCTGGACCTGGCTATCGCCATAACCGAAGTGTTGTTGAAAAAGATGAATAAACAAAGTGACCTGTATGAGAAAGCTCTGTATGAACTGGCTGGATGGTATGACGAAAAGGGGTCGATTCGCGGGGCGGTTCGATGGTATGAACGCTATCTGAAGGCGTTTCCCTACGGCGATTACAGTGACAAGGCGAAAGAGAAACTCGATGCTCTTTTTGTAGTAGACAACGATGCCAACGCCACGGCGGCGCTGCGACGCTATGACGAGTTGATCAAAACCTACGGTAACGGGCCCATTGCCGAAAAGGCGATAGTGGCCAAAATGCGCCTGTTGCTCGAGAAGGGCGCGACCCGAAAAGTTCTCTCCTTTGCCGGGAAAGTGGCGGCGATGAAAGAGAAAGAGACCAAAACAAAAGCCGAAGCGCTTTTAAAAGAGGCGGCAAGAAAGGAATTCGAGTCGGCCAAACGGTCGGGAGCGTGCGAAAAAGCCCTTCGGTTGGTTACCCGCTACGGGGTTGAGCCCCAAAAAGCGGATGACGCGTTTCTTTATGCGTGCGAGATGCGTTTCGCCCGTTATGAACAGGCCTTGTCCATGGCCAGGCGGGAACTTGAAACGGACGATCCCAAAGCCAAAGCGTTGTGGACCTGCCGGGCCATGAAGGCGTTGGCGGGGCTTGAGCGATGGCGGGAGGCGTTGGAAGCGGCGGATGATCTGGCCGCTTTGAGCCAAAACCCCGCGGAGCTTTGTCCCGCCTACCCATGGGTGCGGGCCAAAGCACTGGCCGGCGCGGGACGCTACGCGGCGTTGATGACCCAGCTGCACGCCATGGCCAAAGCGTACAGTGACGATATGCGCCTGGCCGATCTTTATCGGCAGGCTTATACGCTGGCCAAAAAAGAGGGGGATGATGCCAACCGGCGTTGGTTACTTGAGCGATTGATTGCTTTGCAAAACCGTACCAAAAGCCACCCCTACTCCCCCTGGGCGGAGTTTGAACTGATACGGCTTCTCAAACAGGCGGGCAAGGTAAAAGAGGCGCTGGCCCTGATGCAAAAGAGCCCTTTGAAATTAACGGGTGCTCACAAGGCGCGCTGGCTGTATGAGAAGGCTTTGCTGGAAGCCAGACTGGGACAAGGCGCAGCAGCGAAAGCCGATTACAAAGCGTGCGCCAAGGTGAAAAACGGGGGCGATTGGGCCAATCTTTGTAAGCAAAGCTTAACGCTTCAATAACGTATCAAGCTCCGCCTCCAGCCTCTCCTTGGGTAAGAGCGGATGGGGCGGAAACTGGGTGCGGTTGAAGGTGCGCTGGCGTTTGGCCAGTTGGCGGGTGTGCACCGTGATAGCCTCACGCATGGCGCGGTAGGTCAGCTTGCCGTCAAAATAGTCTAATACCTCTTTGATACCGATGGCTTTCATGGGATGGGGCGCGCGGCCGTAACGGCGCTCCAGCCCGGCCACTTCGTCAAGCAGGCCGGCTTGGAACATGGCGTCGGTACGGCGTGTGATGCGATCCCAAAGCGCCTCTTTTTCTATGTCGATCTCAAAGAGTGGAAGTTGCGCGGCTAACGGTTTGGGCGGATGGAGCGCGAAGTAGTGACTGGGCGGCAGGCCGGTGGCGCGGTGGAGCATGAGGGCTTTTTCAATACGGTAGCGGTCGGTCGGCGAGATGCGCTCGGCGGTTTTAGAATCAACGCGGCAAAGCTCGGCGTAGGCGTCGGGCAAAGAGCGCAAAAGGGCCAAAACCTCCGCTTTGGCCTCGGGGGAAGGCTCGGGGATGTCGGAGAGTCCTTCTATGAGCGCTTTGAGATAAAAGCCGGTTCCGCCGACGATGAGCAGGTTTTTGTCGTAACGTTCGCAAAAGTCGCGGGCCCGCTCAAACAGACGCGCAAAAAGGGCCACGCTAAACGGCTCGTCGGGGTCGATCTCATCGATCCCGAAATGCGCGACCCCCGCGCGCTCCGAAAGGGTCGGTTTGGCCGAGGCGATGTCGATTCGGCGATAAAGCGCCAGGGAGTCCAATGAAAGAACGGCGCAGTCGTGTCGGCGGGCGATCGTGAGGGCGAGGTCGGTCTTTCCCGAGGCCGTCGGGCCCAAAATGGCGGCGGTTTTCATAAAGCGATTATATGATAAACTATCACCTTCATCCAAGGCGTCTTTTGAAAAACGAGGGAGAGTAAGAGGTGAAACTGCTGAAGTGGTACCGGGATTTTAACGAATTGATCATGTTTCAACACTCGGTCTTTTCGTTGCCCTTTATCTTTATCGCCATGGTGGTGGCCGCCGACGGGTGGTTTGGCTGGCGCCTGCTGGGGCTTGGGGTGTTGGCGGCGGTGAGCGCGCGCAACTACGCCATGCTGGTGAATCGTTATCTGGACCGTGATATCGACGCCCGCAACCCCCGTACCCGCAACCGGCCCAGCGTGGACGGGCGCTTTTCGGCGGGGCAGATGCGGGTGATGATTGTATTGAACGCCCTCGTTTTCATCGCGACAGCCTACGCCATCAACCGCCTGGCTTTCTGGCTCTCTTTCCCGATTCTTGCCATTCTTGGCGGCTATACCCTCTTTAAACGCTTTTCGGAAACCGCCCACCTGGTGCTGGGGCTTTCGTTGGGGCTTGCGCCTATTGCCGGGGCGGTGGCGGTCACCGGGACGATCCCGATGTGGTCGGTGATGCTGGCGGTGGGCGTGATGTTCTGGGTGGCGGGCTTTGATTTGCTCTATTCGCTTCAGGATATCGATTTTGACAAAGAGGCGGGGCTCTTTTCGGTACCGGCCCGCTACGGCAGGGAGGCGACCCTCTTTCTGGCCCGTGTTTTTCACGCGTTGGCGGTGCTTTTTTGGGCCTTTTTTACCGCCCAGGCCCATCTGGGTCTTTTCGCCTGGCTGGCGGTGGTGGCCGGCGCGGCGATGCTGACATATGAGCACCGTATCGTGGCGCGGGATTTTACAAAGATCGACCGCGCCTTTTTTACCGTCAATGGCTATCTGGGATTTGTCTATATCGCCCTGATCGTGCTGGATAGGAGCGTGGCGTGAGCGTGCGTTGGATTCCGGCCCCGCTGAAGGCAGTTTTTGAGGAGATTAAGAATGTGGAGCGCAAAACGGCGTTGGAGAAGGAGTACCAGCGTCTGAGCGAAACGGACGAGGATCCGATAGGGCAGTGGCTCAAACTGGCCAAGGCGAGGGGCGAGACCAAAGAGACCGATCCGGTTTTGCTTTACCTGGTGGTGGAGCTTCACCGCAAAGTGGACGAGTTGACCCAACTGGTCAAAAACGAACGGCCCGAGCGGCTGGCATTGGAGAGAGAAGCCGAGATTACGGCCGTGTCGTTTGGCTATTTTCGTTTTGCCGGGCCGGTTTTGAAGGCGGGCGCGGAGTATTACGGACGCATTGAAATGCCCCTTTTCCCCCGGCGTGATATGGGGGTGTGGTTTGTGGCTGAAGGGGCGGATACGGCCCGGATCGTTCGGATGCATGAGCGGGACGAGAAGGAGTGGAACCAGTATGTCACGGCCAGGGAGCGGGTGATGATACGGGAGATGAAACAGAAACAGGAGAGAGCGTGAACGATGTGACGTTGACGGTCGGGGCGCTGACGCTGGTGATGCTGATTTTGGCGCTCTATATCGCCCTGCGCGATCGGGAGATCAACCGCAAGCTGGCGCTGATGGAGCGGGGAATCGACACCCTTAACGATGAGCTCTACAGGTTGACCAAAGAGCTGGAGAAGAGCAGAAGAGAACTGCATGAGCGGATTGTCCGTTTCGAGCTGGAGCAAAGAAGCGGCGTGGCAGAGGTACCCGAAGGGGTGTGGGAAGAGCGGTTGGCGCCTTTGCGGGAGGAGACGGCGCAACTTAAAACCGCGCTGGCGCGTCACGAAGCCGAGGCGGAGGAGAAGCTGGCGGTTTTGCGTAAACACCTGAAAGAGACAATGATGGCGAGCGGTGGCGGCGTACCTGATGAACAGAGAATCTTGCAACTGCACGCCCAGGGGCTTGACAGCGAGACCATCGCCAAAAAACTTCGCATGGGCAAGGGCGAGGTGGAACTGGTATTGCGGTTTGCCAAGATCAATGGTTGAGGTACACCCCAGCTGGCAGGCCGACGTGGAAGCGGCTTATCTGGCGCTGGCACCCGAATACCGGGCTTTTTTGGAAGAGGGAGACTATATTCCTCCCAAAAGCCGGGTCTTTCAGGCTTTCAAAACCCTGCCCAAAACCGACACCCGCTATATTCTTTTCGGTCAGGACCCCTACCCCCGGCCCGAATCGGCGCAAGGGTACGCCTTTATTGACGGCGCGGTGGAGAAGATTTTTTGCGAAAAGGGACTGTGCAAGGCGGTTAACCGGGCCACGAGTTTAAGAAACTTCATCAAGACCTTGCTGGTGTGCGAAGGGCTTTTGGAACTTTCCGATACTTCCCAGACAGCCATCGCAAAATTGGATAAGAAGGGGTTGATCGACTCCATCGGGGCGCTTCGGCAAAATTTTGAACGTAACGGGGTTTTACTGCTCAATACGGCGTTGATTTTCGAGCAAAAGGGGGCTTCGGCAAAACACGTGCGGGCATGGCGCCCCTTTGTGCGCACGTTGCTTGCCCGTCTGGATGAGAGGGTGGAGCTTATTTTGTTTGGCGGCATGGCCGATACCATCCTTAAATTGCCCGAAGCGGCCCGTTTTACAAGCCACCGCCTGGAGCACCCGTACAATCACACTTTTATCGCCAATCCCAAAGCCCACGCCCTTTTTGGCCCCATGCATCTGATAAAAGCGTAAAAAATCCAGAAAACTCTTGCAATCATCAGGAATTTTTTGTATAATTCCCGTCCACTAACACATTGCGCTCGTAGCTCAGCTGGATAGAGCACTGGTTTGCGGTACCAGCGGTCTCAGGTTCGAATCCTGACGAGCGCGCCACTCTTCAACCGCCATCAATCGAACTTCCGACAGTTTTTGAAAATTCAAAAAATCGTTTAGGGTTTTCGGGATTACTTTTTCCGTACGTTTATCCGACAACTCCCAAAACGGGAGAGGCCGCTTTTCATTCCGGAAACGGGGGAGGAAAGTGTCGCG
>JAADEJ010000059.1 GCA_013153475.1 Campylobacterota bacterium | reverse complement strand
GCCATGCAAACCGCCCGCAGACTCGCCCAAACGGAGGGCTTGCTGGTGGGCATCTCCAGCGGCGCCAACGTCTCGGCGGCTATGCGAATCGCCCAGCGTCCCCAAAACCGAGGCAAACGGATCGTCACGGTTTTGTGCGACACGGGAGAGCGCTACCTGAGTACGGAGCTCTTTGCGTGAGGTTTTTGGAGACAGTCTGCGTCAAACGGGGCCACCCCTTGCGGTTGGCGTGGCACCAGCGCCGTTTTGATCAAACCCGCCAGGCCCACTTTGACAACCCGTCCCCCGTCAGCCTGCGTGACCTGCTTCAACCGCCCGCCGACGCCCCCCTGCTTCGCGCCCGCATTCTTTACGACGCCGATACCGCCACCGTCACCTACCATCCCTACACCCCCAGGCCCCTGCGCCGTCTGCGCCTGGTTCACGCCGACCCCGACTACCGATACAAATACGCCGACCGCTCCGCCCTTGACGCACTTTTTGCCGAGCGTGGAGAAGCCGACGAGGTGCTGATCGTGCGCGACGGCCTGCTGACCGACACCACCGTCGCCAACATCGCCTTTTACCGTGACGGCCGATGGTTCACCCCCCAAACCCCCCTGCTTCCCGGTACCGTCAGGGCCAGACTGCTTGCTTCCGGCTTTTTGACTCCTGTTGACATCACCCCCAAAGCGCTCCCCCGTTTCCGCCAATTCGCGCTCATGAACGCCATGATCGGTTTTTTGGTGGTCAAACATGGTAAAATTGGGTAAAAAAAGAGGGGCACGATGCTGATTGACATGATCAAGGAGCCGCGTTTTCAGGAGATGATGGAGGTTCATATCAAGGAGGTTTTCGACTACCTTCTGGCCTATGACCAGCCTTTCGGCCTGCTTTGCAACCTTGAGTATGTCACTTTTGATCCCCCCTTACCCGAAGAGATCGCACAGGGATTACGGGAAGTGACCCTTTTCATGATTGCCGGCTATACGCTGGAAAGTTTCGAGTATGACGGGCACACCCTCTCGTTTGAGGCGGGGTTCGGCCCGCAAAATTTCGGAAGCGTCGTTGCCATGCCTATTCTGGCGGTTTTGCAGTTGACGGTGGAAGAGACCCCCATTCTGCTCAATATGGCCCGTCCCTTTCCTCCCGATTACACAACGAACCGGGAAAAGGAAAGCGGCATTAAAAACTCGTTGGAGAGCTTTTTGAATAACCCGGAAAACCGAAAATTCCTGAAAAAATGATCAGCAGCGGTTCTGCTGCAGGTAGCTCACCACATTCTCGATAAAAGCGTCGTGTTTGCGCTCTTTGGAGTAGGCGATATAGAGCTTGCGCTTGATGCGATGCCCCCGAATACGTGACTCATACAACCTGCCTGCGGCCACCTCGTCGGCGATGGCCACATGGGAAATAAACGAGAGGATGGGTCGTTCATCGTCATCTTCTCCCGCTTTGAGAAGCGTGGCTTTAAGGGTGGCGGAGCTGTCCACTTCGTAGAGGACATCCAGGTTCTTACACTCCACGCCGATCTCCTCAAACACCTCTTTGAGCAGCCGACGGGTGTGGGAACCCTCATCCCGACAGATCCAGCGGTAGTTGTTCAGATCTTCCGGCTTCAGGGAGCGGGGAAGCGGCCGGTTGGAAAAGAGCACCAGTTCGTCTTCCAACCACTCCCGGTAGATGATGTCATCCCGCATGACCGGCGACTCGATCAATCCCAAGTCGATCTGACGCGCCAATATGTCACTGACCACCTGTTCACTGAGCGCCACCTTGATCTGCACATCGTTTTGGATCACCTGCTTGATGTTGTTGAGGCACTTGCCCGGCAGAATGAAGTTGCCGATGGTAAAAGAGGCGCCGATACGGAAGGTGATCTCTTTGTTGATGATCTTGATCAGATCCCGCTCGGCATTGTGGATACACTTCTCCAGCCGCAAAGCGATACGGTAGAGGTCTTCCCCCTCTTTGGTCAGCACCACACCGTTTTTGCGCCGTTCGATCACTTTGCAGTCGAGATATTTCTCGATAAATTTGATCTGCTGGGTCACCGCAGGTTGGGATATTCCCAATTTCGCCGAAGCTTTGGAAAAGCTGTGCTCCCGAATGACGGTTAAAAAGGTCTCCAGTTTCGCGAAATCTTTCAACATAACAAATCCTTAATATTTTTATTTGTTATCTTAACAGATCGGAGCCGTAAAATCAATAATATTTTATTATTTCGACAAAATTTCTCCTTATTTAATAAGTTAATCTTTTTGTTGGTTTTAATCTTTTTTTGATATACTCAAATTACTTTAAGTCAATCAGAAGTGGACCATGGACAGCATACTCGACCAACTCAACGAACAGCAGCGTCTCGCCGCCGCCCATATCGACGGCCCCCTGCTCATTCTGGCCGGCGCGGGCAGCGGCAAAACCAAAACCGTCACCACCCGCCTGGCCTACCTGATAGGGGAGGTAGGCATCGATCCGGCCAATACCCTGACGCTCACCTTCACCAACAAAGCCGCCGCCGAGATGCGGGAGCGTGCCCTGTCCATGATCGACAATCCCGTCTACCCGCCGTTGCTTTGCACCTTTCACAAATTCGGGCTGCTCTTTTTGAAATTTCATATCGAGAAGCTGGGACGCAAAAACGATTTTGTCGTGATTGACACCGACGACAAAAAGCGGATTATCAAACAGATCGACAAGGAGTTGCCCACCTCACTGATTGCCAGTGAGATCAGCCGTTACAAAAACTCGCTCATTACCCCCGAAGAGGCGGTGGCCCAGGCCGAGCATCCCCAGTACAAAAAGATCGCCGCCATTTACCAAAAGTACCAAAACTACATCATCGAAAACAACCTGGTCGATTTTGACGACCTTCTGATGCTTACCCACGAACTGCTGGAGAGGCATGACGACCTGAGAGAAGCGACCAGCCGCCGTTATCAGTACATCATGGTGGATGAGTACCAGGACACCAACGAATTGCAGTTGCAACTGCTCAAAAAGCTGTGTGACACCCATACCAATCTCTGCGTGGTGGGTGATGACGACCAGAGTATCTACGGCTGGCGGGGCGCGAATATCCGCAACATTCTGGATTTTTCCAAAATGTTCGAAAATACCGAAGTGGTCAAACTGGAGATCAACTACCGTTCCACCGAGCAGATTCTCGAGGCGGCCAACCGGCTTATCGGCCACAACCGGGGACGGCTGGGCAAAACCCTCAAGAGCATCAAAGGAAAGGGAGAAGAGATCACCCTCTTTCAGAGCGTGGACGAAAAGGAGGAGGCGGACAAGATCGCCGACGCCGTCAAACGGCTGATCAACAGCGGCGTTCCCGCCGGGGAGATCGCGGTGCTTTATCGCATCAACGCCCTCTCGCGCTCCTTGGAGGAGGGACTTGGGCGCGCGGGCATCGCCTATCAGCTTGTGGGCGGCGTGCGCTTTTATGAGCGGGCCGAGATCAAAGACGCCATCAGCTATCTGCGCATCATCGCCAACAGCCATGACGATTTCAGTTTCAAACGGGTCATCAACCGTCCCAAACGGGGGATCGGCAAAGCCACCATCGACAAGATCGAAAAGGCCGCCTACGAAAAACGCCTCTCGCTCTACCAGTACCTGGCCGAAACCCCCAAGGCCGAACTCTCCAAACTGCTGAGCAAAAAAGCCTACGCCGCCGTCAACCGCTTTATCAACGACCTGGAGATTTTACAGGAGATGCTGGAGCACTCCGTTATGGGCTTTATCGACCATTTCGACAAGACCATCGGCCTGAAAAACTACTACGCTTCCCTACCCGACGGGATGGAACGGGTGCTCAACCTGGACGAGTTCTACGGTCTTTTCAGGGATATGGTCAAGAAAAACCCCGATATGAGTCTGGATACGTTTTTGAACGAAATTTCGCTCCAGAGCGACCAGGATCAGATAAGAGGCGAGCAGATCTCCATCATGAGCGTGCACGCCTCCAAAGGGCTGGAGTTTACCCACCTCTTTGTTATCGGCATGGAGGAGGAGTTTTTCCCGCTGCTGGGTGACGGGTGCGACATGGAAGAGGAGCGGCGCCTGGGTTACGTGGCCATGACAAGGGCCAAAGAGACCCTCACCCTCTCAACCGTGCAGAGCCGCTTTCACAAAGGGCGGCGCAAGCATCTGGAGAAGAGCCGGTTTCTCACCGAAGCGGGACTCCTTAAAGGGGCGCTCTCCATTGAAAAGAGTACCGGTTACAAAAAAGGGGATCTGGTCAAACACAAGATTTTCGGCATCGGGCGGGTGCTGGAGGTGGCCCGGGCCGGACGGGATTACAAACTCAAGATCAATTTCGGGGGCGACCGCAAGGAGATCCTCTCCTCGTTTGTGGAGAAGGTGTAGATGGCGTGTCCCAACCGTCTCTTTGTCGCGAGAAAACCCCTCTTTCTCTCCTCCAACACCTACCTTTCGCGCCTTAAACGGCGCTACGGCGTCAAGAAGGCGGGCTTTTCGGGCACGCTCGATCCGTTCGCGACAGGCACGCTGATCGTGGCGTTCGGGCAATACACCAAGCTCTTCCGTTTTCTTGAAAAGACCCCGAAAACCTACCGGGCCACACTGTGGCTGGGAGCCCAGAGCCCAACACTGGACATCGAGGGCGTCACCCGCGTTTTACCTACCGCGCCATTGCCTTTTGCGCGCGTCAAAGAGACCTTGGAGGGCTTTGTCGGCCCCTTTACCTACACCCCCCCGGCCTTTAGCGCCAAAAAAGTGGCGGGCCGACGCGCCTACGCCCTGGCCCGACGGGGCGAGAGGGCGGCCCTGCAACCGGTAACTTCCCATATTCACACCCTTACCCTGCTTCACTACCGCCACCCTTTCATCACCTTTGAGGCGACGGTGTCAGAGGGCACCTACATCCGCTCCCTGGGCGAAGCCGTGGCCGAAGCGCTCGGATGCGCGGGGGCGTTGAGCGCCCTGGAGAGGGTACGGGAGGGGGCGTTTTCGTTTGAGAACGAGAAGCCGCTTGATCCCGTCGACTTTCTGGCCCCGCCCCCCAACCGCTATCTGGGCGACACCCGGGATATTCTCCTGGGCAAAAAGCTTTCGGCCGAACGTTTCGAAAAGCGAACCCCCGGCCCCTATACCCTTGCCTTCAAAGATTTTTTCGCTATTATAGAGATAAAAGAGGGGGGCCAGGCCGCCTATCTGCTCAACAAGGTGAAACGATGCTCGTATTGACACGCAAAGAGAACGAAGCGATCCGTATCGGAGAGGATATCGTCATCAAAGTGGTGGCCGTCGATAAAAACGGCGTACGCCTGGGAATCGAAGCGCCCGAAAAGATGACCATCCTGCGGGAAGAGTTGGTACAGGCGGTCTCGGAAGAGAACAAAAAAGCGGCGGTGGGCGCCGACAGCGCGCTGCTGGCCGACCTGAAAATCCAGCTGGAGAGGCCATGACCTATTACGCACCGGCGAAAGTCAACATCTTTTTGAAAATAACCGGCAGGCGGGGAGACTACCACACCCTGCGTTCCCGCTTCGTTCGCCTCAAAGAGCCGGTCGATACCATCCATTTCATCCCCTCCCGAAGCACTGGCCGCACTTTCCGGTGGCGCGCGTCGGCCCCGCTTCCCGAAACCAACACGCTCACCCGCGCCTACGAACTGCTGCTTGAGGTCAACCGGGAAAAGGTCGAACGCTTCTTCGACACCCACACCCTTTTCCTGGACAAGGCCATCCCGACCGGCGCGGGATTGGGGGGAGGCAGCTCCGACGCCGCCACCTTCCTCAAAGCGTGCAACGAAGAGATCGGTCTGAAACTCTCGACCAAAAAGCTGGCCGCGATAGGCGAGAAGATCGGCGCCGATGTCCCATTTTTTATCTACGACTATCCCAGCGCCAACGTAGAGGGAATCGGCGAAATCATTCACCCCTTCGACGAGGAACCGCCGGCGCTGAGCCTCGTGACCCCTCCCGTTCACTGCGATACCGCCAAAGTCTACGGCTACTACCGCACGCACCTGCTCTCCCGGGCCCGTCCCGACGCGGGGAAAAAGTGGTTACAGACACCAAGTCGTGAACTCTTGGCAACCCTTTCGCCCGAAGAGGCCAACGACCTTTATCTACCCGCCAAGGTTCTCTACCCGGAACTGGCCCCGCCGAAAGCGGGCACATGGTTTCTCAGCGGCAGCGGCAGCACCTTCTTTCAAGTTGCGCTATAATTCCCGCCATGTCCATCAAGATTGTCACCACCAACAAAAAAGCCCGGCACGATTACGAGATTCTGGAGACCCTGGAAGCGGGCATCGAACTCAAAGGAAGCGAAGTCAAAAGTATCCGCATGGGACGGGTGAATCTCAAAGACGCCTATGTGCGTATCATCAAAGGCGAAGCGTGGGTATTCGGTATGCATATCACGCTTTTGGAGACCACCAACCCCCACTACCGTCCCGACGAAAAACGACCCCGTCGCCTCCTGCTGCACCGCAAACAGATCGACAAATGGTACGGCCGCGTCAAACAGGAGGGACTGGCCATCGTGCCGTTGATGCTCTACTTTAATGAAAAGAACCGGGCCAAACTCCAAATCGCCCTGGCCAAAGGGAAAAAACTCTACGACAAACGCGAAACCCTCAAACGCAAAACCGCCGAACGGGAGGCGCAAAGGGCCATGAAGCTGCGTTATTAGCGCGCCAATAAAAGTTAAACCGGTTTTTTGGCAAAATATAGAAACATTTATCCCAACTTCAGGAGTATGCGATGTTTACCGCCATGGAGCATCAAAACCGGGCCGAAAAACTGGTGCAGCAAGCCGTCGAAGAGGTTTCCCAGAGTGATGAAGCCTTTCTGAAAACCCGAGAGAGGCTGCTGGAAGCGGCCGAACGGGTCGACCGGATCAAAAAGTCGCTCGCCCAAAAGAGTCGAGACCTTCTGCAACGCCTTTACGAGACGTTCGAGGGTGAGAAACACGCGGATACCCCGAACGATCTTCCCGGCAGCCGGGCCGAGGCGGTGGCGCTCATTGACAGACTCTCCTGCGAGCCGGTCAAGATCGAAAATATCCAAAAGGGCAAAGGGGGGTCCTTTTTTGTCGCCCTGCTCTTGACGCTTGCCGCCCTGGCGGCGGCAGCGGCGGGCGGCGCGGCGGCGGTGGGCCTGCCCTTAAAACCCGAAACCTTCACCAACCCCGACAATATCATGAAAATTCTCACCTTCATCGGCGGCGATTTTTATTACCCCTCTTACGGAAACCCCTATGTGGGCGGCGTGCTACTGGCGGTGCTCGCCTTGGTGGTCTGGTTTATGGCCAAGGGGTTTTCCATGGGCAAAGCGGCCCGAAAAAATCTCTCAAAAGCCGAAGCCGTCAAAGCGGCGGCCGACAGCTACTGTCAAAATCGGCAAGAGGCGCAAGCCCGGCTGGCCGAACTGGAAGAGGCCCTGACCCGATACGGCAACCTGCTGGAGACCTGTGAAATCTACACCGACGAGTACGGCGCGACGGTACGACGTATCATCCATGTAGAAGGCAACGACTACGACACCCTGCGCGCCCCCTCCAAAATTGTGATCGAGCGCGCCGTTACCTGCGCCAAGGCGGTTACCCCTCTCATTGCCGTCTCTATCGTCGAAGAGGAAAACGTCCCCTCCCCGGCGCTCACGCAAGCCATCGAACAGGCCCAAAGCGTCGTGGCGGCCCTGGTGGAAGAGCGGGAAATTCCCGTTCCCTATATCGAAACGACCGTCATAGAGAGCGAAGAGGAGCAACCGCCGATCGAAACGGAGGCGCAAGCCCAAGAAGAAGCGTCGCAAGAGCACGCCGAAATCTCCCCGGAGGAGGAAGAAGAGACGCGCCAGGAAGAGGAGAACACGGCACCGCAAACACCCGAAGAAGAGAGTGAGGACAAAGAAGAGGAGAGGACAACCGACCAGGAGGAGACGAGGGAATCCTCCGAAGAGAGAACCGAAAAAAAGGAGAAAGCTGAGGCCTAAAAGGTTCTCAGCATCTTCTGAATCCTCTCCGCTTCCAGCGGCGGCGCATAGACGTTGCCGGCAATCTCGTCGCATCCCATCAAAGAGAGTTCGGTACGCTGGGAGAGGGTCTCCACCGCTTCGGCGGCCACCCGCATCCCCATGGTATGGGCCAGCCCTACCGACGCCCGGACAATCGCCAGATCGATCTCGTCTTTGCGCATTCCCTGAATGAAGCGACCGTCGATCTTCAGTTTGCCGAAACGGTGCCGTTTCAACAATCCCAAAGAGGAGCAGCCGGTACCGAAATCATCGATAACCAGCGTCGCGCCCATCGCACGCAGCGCTTCAAAGCGTTTGGCAAATTCCGGGGTTTCATGTCGAAAAACCCGCTCGGAAAACTCGAACTCGAAACGCTCCGGGGCCACATTGTAACGCGCAAAAAGGCGTTCTGCCGTTTTGATCCACTCAGAATCCAACAGCTCGGGCACCGATACGTTCACGGCCATCTTCAACGGCGGCATACCCGCTCTCTCCCAGGCGGCGACCTGACGACAACAGGCATCCAAAACCCAGTGTCCCAGACGGGGCATCAGCGTTTCATCTCCGTAGGGCGGCAGAAAGGATTCGGCAGGCAGGGTGTTCTCGTCCGAAAGGCGAACCAGCGCCTCCACCCCCACCACTTCATCGGTCCAGAGGTTGATCCAGGGCTGAAAACGGAGTGTCAGCGTACCGCTTTCCAACGCCTCTTCGAGTTTTTGGGGCGTACCGCTCAAGGGAGCACCTTCGCTTCGATAATACGCACCTTTTGCAAAGGACGGTTCTCTCCATTCACCGGTACCCGTGAAATGGCGACCACCGTCTTCATGCCTTCAAGCACCCGGCCAAAGATGGTATAACCGCCGTTGAGCCAGGGAGCGGGGGCGACGGTAATGAAAAACTGGCTGCGGTTGGTATCGGGCCCCGCGTTGGCCATGGCCAGCAGGCCGGGTTTGTCAAAAACCACGTTTTTGGCGTATTCATTTTTAAAGGGTCTGTGCCAGATGGAATCACCCCCCATGCCCGTTCCCGTCGGATCGCCGCTTTGGATCATAAAGCCGCGGATCACCCGGTGAAAAAGGACCCCGTTGTAGTACCCCTCCTTCACGTGGGTCAAGAAGTTTTCCGAAGCTTTCGGGGCCCAGTCTGGGCGAATCTGCAACACAATATCGCCTTTATCGGTACGCAACAATACCCTGGGGTATTTGCCTGTATCGGAAGCACTCAGCAAAACACCCCAACAAAGAGCCAGAATCAGGACAAAACGCCGTACCATTGCCACTCCTTTGTAAGGTACATTATAATTATAATGGTGCGATCAAAACGGTTGTTTCGGGATAGAAAAAGGTTTCTGAAGCGTATTGTAGCAGAAGAGAGGGGAAACTCCCCCAAAAGGGAGAGGTTTATTTGCGGCGGAGTTCTTTGATACGGGCCGCTTTGCCGCGCAAGCCGCGCAGATAGTAGAGCTTGGCCCGGCGGACACGGCCGCGGCGAACTACTTCGATACCTTCGATGCTGTCGCTGTAAATCGGGAAGATGCGTTCCACGCCGACGTTGTTGGCACCGATTTTGCGAACGGTAAAGGTTTTGCCTGTTCCCTCGCCGCGGACGGAGATACAGACACCTTCGAAGTTCTGGATACGGGTCTTGTCACCCTCTTTGATGTTAACCGCGACGCGGACGGTATCGCCGGCACGGAAGTCAGGAATGTTTTTGCTTTCGGTCTGGGCTTTCTCGAAAGACTCAATATAGCGATTTTTCATCGTAGTCCCTTTGGGTAAATTTCAGATACAGATCAGGGCGAAAATATTTCGTTTTGGCCAAGGCCAGCCTTTTTTTCAGGGCGTTAATTTTACTATGGTTTCCCTTTAAGTATTCTGAAGGAATGCTTAATTTATGGAAACTTTTAGGTCGTGTGAACATCGGGGCCTCCAAGAGCGGCGTCTCGAAGCTCTCCGCACTCAGCGATTCGGCGTTACCGAGCACCCCCGGCACCAGTCGGGCCACGGCGTCACACATCACCAAAGAGGGAAGCTCCCCGCCCGTGAGCACATAATCGCCTATGCTGAAAAGTTCATCGGCCCACCGCTCAATCACCCGCTCATCGATCCCTTCATACCGGCCGCTCACGAAAACCAGATGCTCCATCTTCGCCAACCTCCTGGCGTCTTTTTGGGTAAAGGGTTTGCCCACCGGCGACGGAAAGACGATATGGGCCCCGGCGGAAGCGGCCCGAACGGCGGCCAACGCGTCATCGAGAGGCTGGGGCATCATCACCATGCCGGCCCCACCCCCCGCCGCGGTATCGTCCACCTTTTTGTGACGGTTTTTGGCATAGTCGCGGGGATTGACAAAATCGTAGCGCAAGAGCCCTTTTTCGACCCCTCTTTTAAGAATGGAGTCGCCAAAATAGCCCCGTACCAACCCCTCAAAAAGGGTAACAAAGGTAAAACGCATCAGCTGGCGTCCAGAATATCCCGCGCGTCGCGGGTAAGAATACGCCCTTCCTCAAGCCGTGTCTGAAGAATGTAGCGATCCAGGTAAGGAATAAGAAAACGGGCGGGCGCTCCCTGCGCCTTTAACTTCTCATCGGTCTTGACTACCAGGTAATCGGTACCCGCCAGCCGCTCAATCTCCGCCACTTTGCCCAACACCTCACCCTCTTCGACCACCGGCAGCCCGATCAGCTGAAACCAGAAATACTCACCCTCTTTTAGATGACACGTCTCTTGACTTCGGGCTTTGGTGGTATAGAGATAGAGGTTGGTCAGAGGTTTGGCCTCCTCGACGTTCTCGATTCCCTCAAAGCGCACCGTTCCCCGTTTGCCGTCGTAACGGGCAACGGTCAACTCGCCGCGATCGGTTTGGAAACGGGCGCCTTTTTTAAACTGTTCGGGAAAGTCGGTCAGGAGGTTCAGGCGCATATCGCCCCGCAGGCCGACGCTTCGGCCGATACGGGCGACGGGAATCCGGTCGGAATCCCCCATCTCTTACGCCTCGTCGGTGCGAACGTTGACGCGGTAGCTGATACCGTCTTTGGCTTTGCAACCGCCGATCAGTGTCTTGAGGGCATTGATGGTTCGCCCCTCCTTGCCTATCAGTTTGCCGGCGTCCTCTTTGTGCGCGTAGATCACGATCTCGTCAAACTTCTCGGCAAGATTGTGACGCTCCACCCGAATCGCCTCGGGATGCGAAACGATCAGCTTCGCGAATTCGCGCACGAACGCCTCAACCATCTTACTTGCCTGCGGCCAGTTTCTTCACGCGCTCGCTGGGCTTGGCACCGACGCTCAGCCAGTAGTTGTAGCGTTCTTCGTCGAGTTTGACCACTTTGGGCTCTTTCATGGGATCATAGTATCCGATGCTCTCGATCCATCCGCTGTCGCGGCGTTTGCGGCTGTCGGTTACTACGATGCGGTAGAACGGGCGTTTTTTGCGTCCCATGCGGGTCAGGCGAATCACTGTCATTGTTTGCTCCTGTCAAATTGTTTTGTTTTTTCCAAATGAGGCATTGGCCTAAACGATTGACGGCATCGTTTAGGTCAATGCCCCGATATGGGGTTATCGGGGAAACCCGGGACCCTGCATCTGGCTCATCAGGTTCTGCAGATCCTGCATCCCCTTCTTGCCCGAAAACTTCTTAGCCATTTTGGCGGCGTTTTTGAACTGTTTGAGGACTTTGTTGACCTCCATCTGGCTCAACCCCGCCCCCTTGGCCAACCGGCGCTTTCGACTGTTGTTGAGCAGATCAGGATTCTCCCGCTCCTTGGGGGTCATGGAGCTGATCAGCGCTTTGATCTTCTTGATCTCCTCGCTGTTGTCCAGATCCAGATCTTTCATGGCCCCGGCCATTTTGCTCATACCCGGGATCATACCCATCAGCGACTTCAAAGAGCCCAGCTTCTTCATCTGCTCGAGCTGTTCCAGAAAGTCGTTGAAATTGAACTGCCCTTTGCGAATCTTGCGGGCGACCTTCTTGGCCTCTTTCTCGTCAATGACCGCCGCGGCTTTCTCGGCCAGAGACTCCACGTCTCCCGCGCCCATCAGGCGGCCGACGATCCGGTCGGGAATGAAAACCTCCAGATCGGGCATCTTCTCCCCGGCGCCGATAAAGCGCAGGGGCACACCCACCTGCCGGGCGATACCCAGGGCCACGCCCCCTTTGCTGTCACCGTCGTATTTGCTAAGAATCACGCCGGTCAGGCCCAACTCTTTATGGAACGTGGCGGCGCTTCGCACGGCGTCCTGGCCGGTGAGCGAATCGGCGACGTAAAAGATCTCATCGGGATCCAGTGCCGCTTTGACCCGCTTGATCTCGTTCATCAGCGCCTCATCGATCGCCAGCCGGCCGGCGGTATCGACAATCAGCACGTCATAGTTGCCCTCTTTGGCCTTTTGCAGGGCCTTTTGGGCCACTTCCACCGGATCTTTGATCGTCTCGTCGGCAAAGACGTCCACTTCGATCTGCCCGGCGATCTGGCGCAACTGCTCCACCGCCGCCAGGCGTTGAAGGTCCGCCGCCGCCAGCAGAACCTTCTTTTTTCTCAGCTTCAGGTAATAGGCCAGCTTGCCCGAAGTGGTGGTTTTACCCGACCCCTGAAGGCCCGCCATCATCACCACCGTCGGCGGCGTGGATGCGTAGACAAACCCCTGCTTGCCGGGGGCCGTGAGAATCTCGGTCAGCTCCTCTTTGAGGGCTTTGAGAAAGTTCTCCTTGCCGATGCCCGCCTGTTTGGTCTTGCGCTCGACAACGCTCAAAAGCTCCTTGACCACCTTGTGGTGCACGTCGGCTTTGAGCAGCGATTTTTTCAGCTCGTCCAGCGCGCGTTTGAGCGCCTTTTCGTCATCGCGAAAGCGGATCTTGTTGATGGCGTTTTGAAAACTGTTGCTCAATGACTCAAACACGAATTCTCCTGCGGGCGCTTTTCAAAAGTGCGCCATTTTAGCTTATAGTTACTTTAATTTTAATTAAATATAAGATTGCCTACCCGCCCGCCAACACGTCGAACCCTTTGGGTTCGGGGGCTTTGAAGTCATACCCCAACAGTCTGACCTGCAAAGCGTGTAGAAGCATCCGGTTGGTCTGGTTGGAGGGCACCCCATACTGCGCGTCCCCGATAATGGGAAAACCGGCGTTGCGAAGATGGACCCGTATCTGGTGGGTGCGTCCCGTCTCGATCACCACCCGCACCTTGCTCCGCTTGCCCGAAATAAGCAGAGGCTCCACATGGGTGACGGCGGGCTTGCCCTTGCGATCGATCTTGCTGTAGGCCCGTCCGCCCCGCTTAACGGTCAGGATAGGCTTGTCCACGGTGAAAGGTTCGCTCACGATCCCTTCCACCCAGCAGGTATAGACCTTGTAGACCGCCCTGGCTTTAAACGCCTCCAGCGCCCGCTTCTCGAACTTCTTCGTTTTGGCAGAGAGCAAAACACCGCTGGTTTCTCGGTCCAATCGGTGCAAAAGACGCGCCCCCTCAAAGTCGCGAATCGCCTCGTCACTGGTCAAAAACGCGGGTTTGTTCAGGGCGATCACTTCCTCGTTTTCAAAAATCACCTCCGCCCGCTGAAGGTTTAAAACCCGAAACTTCGTATCGATCGGCAGTTCTCCCCGGGCAATGGCCACCTTGCGGTTACCCACGTACACCACACCCCGATCGATCAACGCTTTGGCTTTGGCGTTGGAAAGACCCATCTGGGCCGCCAGGAGTTTGTACGCTTTCTCTTTTTCCATTCGGTTTGTCCACTCTTTTATTCATTTTCGGGCCGGGCCATTTCAACCCTGTTACGCCCGCTCTCTTTGGCCCGATAGAGGGCGGCATCCGCCTCTTTGATCATCATGTCGATCGTCATGCCGTCCCGGTACTGGCTCACCCCGGCCGAAACGGTTACCCCGATGCTCTCGTTTTCGGC
Source organism: Campylobacterota bacterium (assembly GCA_013153475.1). Taxonomy (GTDB): domain Bacteria; phylum Campylobacterota; class Campylobacteria; order Campylobacterales; family Hydrogenimonadaceae; genus Hydrogenimonas. The sequence goes on along the minus strand of JAADEJ010000059.1, from coordinate 33,875 downwards.
AATCGGTACCTGAATCCGCTCGACACCCAACCGCAGTTTCTCCACCGCGATAAACGCCCGTTTCAGATCGGTATTGGGCATCAGCAGCAAAAACTCCTCCCCTCCGAAACGAACCAACAGATCGGATTCTCTGATGTTCTTTTTCAAAACCTGCGCCACGGCTTTCAATGCCTTGTCCCCTACCAGGTGGCCGTAGGTATCGTTGATACGTTTGAAATGATCTATGTCAAAAACGGCGACACTCAGCGGCTGATCGGGATACCGTTTGGCCGTCGCCAACATTCCGGGTGCCGCTTCGTAAAGATAGTGCCGGTTGCCCAGTCCCGTCAGGGCGTCGGTCACGGCGTGTTGCCGGATCTGGGTCAGCATGTCGAGAGTATCGAGGGTATTGTTGAGCCGACACAAAAGCTCCTCTTTGCTGAAAGGCTTTTTCAGATAGTCGTTGGCCCCGAATTTCAAAAAGGTGGCTACCGTATTGTTGGCATCGTCGGAAGAGATCGCCACAAAGGGAAGCTCCAGCATCGAATGCTTGCGCCGGACCGCTTTCAAAAGACCCAATCCGTCCACTTCCGGCATATTGTAGTCGCTGAGAATCAGATCGAAGCGTTCCCCGCCCTCAAGCTTCTCCAACGCCTCTTTGCCGTTGGCCACGGCCGTCACGTTCAGATTCTGCGTCTGGAACATCCGCTCAAACGCCTGCCGGATGGTACGGCTGTCTTCCGCGACCAGAATTTTCTTGTTCCGGTTGTTCCGCAACCTGGTAATCAGATTGACCAGGTAGTCGAAATGTCGCGATTCCGACTTCAGAATATAATCCACGATGTTGAGACGGTAGATATCTTTCTTGTGCTCTTCATCATCCATACCCGTCAGCACGATGACGCGCAAACCCGCATCCACCAACTCACGCACATGCACCTCTTCACTGTCGGGCAAAAAGAGATCGCTCAGGACCAGATCGAACGTCTGGGTTTTCAACGCTTTCCGTGCCCCCTCCATCGTATCCACGGAAACCAGCTGCATATCATGGAAATGTTTCAACAATACACGTCGAAGCTGTTTGGCGAAAAAGGGGTCGTCCTCGATCATCAAAACACGCGTCATACGGAAAGCTCCTCAATCAATTGCTCAAGACGCTCCGTTCTGGGCAACCTCAGCCGTTTGCGCTTGGCGGTTTCGCCCGAAACGAACACGATGGCACTCTTGGGCACTTTGAACTGTTTGCTTAAAAATTTCACCAACTCCTTGTTGGCCGCCCCCTCTACGGCAGGGGCTTTGATGTGGATTTTGAGGGCGTCGTCATGGATACCCGCCACGGCGTTTTTGGAACTTCCCGGACGTGCCGTGATACGCAACTCCACCCAATCTTCCCCCAGATCATACCACATCGTCCAACCTTTTTAGTACAGTCTCCAACGACACGGGCGTCTTCAAACGCAACGGGGGTGCCGCCAGGGCCTTTTCCAGTGCCTGCGGGAGCGTTTCGGCCTCGCAGAAAATCGCCCCTTCCACCGATTCGAACATCGCCCGCTGGTTGAAGATATGGGGACCGGTGATCAGACGACAACCGAATGGCAGCACTTCGGCGGGGTTGTGCCCGCCGACCGGGACAAACGCCCCGCCAAGTATCACGATGTCGCTGACGGCGTAAAGATTCACCAACTCGCCCATCGCGTCAATCACCGTCACATCCGCCTCCAGCGAAGGCTCACGGCTCCATCGTCCAAAACGCCACCCCTGTGAAACCGCAAAGGCTTCGGCCTCACGCGCCACTTTCTCAAACCTTTCCGGGTGGCGGGGCACCAGTAACAACCTGGCTTCAGGGTGTCGCTTTCTAAAAACTTCAAAAGCCCGCAATACCGACGTCTCCTCCCCCTCATGGGTGCTGGCCGCGGTAATGACCGTCCCTTTCGGTTTCTCGTACCGCCTGGTCGCTTCGGGCAGATCGGCCAGTTTGATGTTTCCCGTCACCGTCACGTTGACAGCACCCAGCGCCTCAAGCCTTTTGGCGTCTTCGACGCTTTGGGCGAAAACTTCGTCGATCTGGGCGAATATCCGCCGATAGAGCCAGGCGAACTTTCGGTAGCGCCCGTAGGAGCGGTCGGAGATACGGGCATTGATCAGATAGGTCTTCGCGCCCCGGGCTTTGGCCAGGTAAAAGAGCAGAAACCAAAGCTCCGCCTCCATCACCACCAGCGCGTTGTGGGGGCGAACCCACAACCACAACCAGGGCTCGAATGGTAGATATCGGACATTTCGGAGAAATGTTTGCCCTTCCTTGAAACCGGTCTGGGTCGTCACGCTCAAACGGGCCTTCTCTCCATAGCGCGTCAAAAAAGGCCGCAGCGCCCGTGTCTCTCCGAAACTACAGGCATGAAACCATATCCCTCCCTTCGGCAGGGGCGGATTCTTCCATAGGAAAAAACGGGAAGGGATAGAGCGACGGTATTTCGATTGAAAAGAGAGCAACAGCAAAAAAGGAGAGGCCGCCGCCCAGGCGACCCCAAGAAGAGATGTGTAAAAAAGGGCGAACAATCCGTTATTCAGTGGCGGCCTCTTCGCTTTGGGGTTCCATATAAAGGATCCGTCCGCAGTGGGGACAGGTGGTGATCTCCTCGCCTTTGATCACTTCGGCGTAGGTCTTGTCGTTGATCTTCATGAAACAACCCATGCAGGCCTGTTTGCGCACCGGCACCACCGCCGTATTGCGGGCCCAGCGGCGGATCTTGTCGTAAAAGGCCAGAATTTTCTGGCTCATTTTGGAAACCAGCGCCTGCTTTTTCTCAAAAAGCGCCTGCTTCTCTTTCTCAATCTCCGCCAGCTCCGCCTCCACCTCGGCCTTGAGCGCCTCGCTTTGCTCTTTGAGCTCCGCCAGCTCCGCCTCTTTGGCCTCGATCTCACCCTTGCGGGTCTCTATGAGGTTATCCAGCCGCGCGATCTCCTCGTTGGCGAAATCCAACTGCTCCTTGGCGATATCCTCCTCAAGCTGGAGCGCCTTGATCTCCTTTTCGGTCTTGGCGTCGGCCATCTTCTTCTTGTTGGCCTCCAGTTTTTCGGTCAACTCCTGAATGTGCAGGTCGTTCTTGGCCTTTTTGAGCTCCGCCTCCTTGATCTCCTCTTTGAGATTTTCGATCTCCTCGGCCACGGCCGTCTCTTTGGCCTCCAGGGCGCTCAGTTTGGCGCGGGCCGCTTCGATTTTGGGTTCAAACGCGTCAATGGCCCGGTCGATTTTTGAGAGTTCAATAAGCTCTTCAAGATGTTTGTTCATTTGTTTCCTTCAAAAGTCGTGTGGTGCTTAAACGTAGCGAAAGGGGTTTTTCGATTCCGCAATTATAACCGGAATCGGCAGATTTTTCAAATGGGGCGCCAGGGCGCGGGCGAAGAAACGCTCGCTCTCGAAGTGCCCGATATCCGCCAGCATCAACCCCTCACTTTGCGCCTTCATGGCGTCGTGAAACTTCAAATCGCCCGTCAAAAAGAGATCGGCCTTGACGCTCTCCATCAGGCTCGCGCCCGCCCCCGTCGTCAGGGCCACGGAGGTTATCCGCTCTTTCCACCCCACGACCCGAAGCTTCTGAAGCCCCAGCTTTTGTTTGACACTCTCAAGCAGGTCCCGCGTCTGCCACGCCCCTTCGGCACGGCAGACAAATCCCTCGCACGCCTGCGCCTCAAACCCCAGCACCTCGGTAAAGACGTAGCGGTTCAGGTGGCTTTGGTCGAAGTTGGTATGCAGGGCGATAAGCGCCTGGTTTTTGCGAATAAGCGCTCTTAACAGATTGGCCGGGTACTCCTCCCAGACCAGCCGCTTGAGTTTGCCGAAAATGAGCGGATGGTGCACCACAAACAGCGTCCCCTCCTCCGCCTCATCAATCAGCGCCTCATCCAGGTCGATACTCAGCACAACCTGCGCCGCTTCCTGCTCATAAGAGCCTACCAGCAGGCCACTGTTATCCCAGCTCTCCTGCCACTCAAAAGGGCTCAGCCCATCCAGAAGCTTTAGAATCTCACCGACTCTCACGCCTCTTTCTCCCCTTTGATCCGCGCTTCCCGCTCCGCTTCCTGCTCTTTATAAAGCTCGGCGCACCCTTTGGCCAGTTCACGGATTTTGAGAATATAGTTGGCCCGTTCGGTGACGCTGATGGCTTTGCGGGCGTCGAGGGTGTTGAAAAGGTGTGAGGCGATCATGCACTGATCGTACGCCGGCAGGGGAAGCCCCGCTTCCAAACAGCGGCGGCATTCGGTAGCCGCGTCGTCGAAATGGCGAAAGAGCATGGCGGTGTCGGCCACCTCGAAGTGATAGCGGCTAAACTCATACTCTCCCTCTTTGTGTACGTCGGCGTAGGTGGTCACCCGGCCGTCCTTTTCGTTCCACACAATGTCGAATACGCTCTCAACGCCTTGCAGATACATCGCCAGCCGCTCGGTGCCGTAGGTGATCTCCGCGGCCACCGGGTCGCAGGACAGGCCGCCGACCTGCTGAAAATAGGTAAACTGCGTCACCTCCATGCCGTCCAACCACACTTCCCAGCCAAGCCCCCAGGCGCCCAATGTGGGCGACTCCCAGTTGTCCTCGACAAAGCGGATGTCATGTTTGCTTAGATCAAGCCCCAAATATTCAAGGCTTTTGAGGTAGAGATCCTGGATATTGTCGGGACTGGGCTTGATGAGCACCTGAAACTGGTAATAAGCCCCCAGCCGGTTGGGGTTTTCGCCGTACCTGCCGTCAGTAGGGCGACGGCTGGGTGCCACGTAGGCGGTCGCCCACGGTTTGCTATCGAGACTCCTTAGAAGCGTCGCCGGGTGAAAGGTTCCCGCTCCCGCGGGAATGTCGTAGGGTTGCACAATGTTACAACCCTGCTCGGCCCAGAAGGTTTGCAGTTTAAGTAGCAGGTCGGTAAAGGTTATCATGTAAGATCCAATGCTCTTTTGATTTTGGGTTCGTCAAATCCGCAGATCCACGTACTGCCTATCAGAATCACCGGCACGCCCCGACACCCGTGGCGCTCGCAATCTTTGGCCGCCTGCCGGTCTCGGGAGATGTCGATGGTTTTGAACTTGATGTCGTTCTTTTTGAAAAAGGTTTTGGCCCGCGTACACCATACGCATCCGGGTGAAGTGAAAAGTACCACCGGTTTTTGCCGTCTTTTCGGCTTCTGTTCGGCCATTCTCTCTCCTTTTTCCTTTTCGTTCGATCTTTATTCAATTCGCAATTATAGCGAAACGGCGATCCCACCCCGATCCGCCGCCTCCCGCTTGTCGAAAATGTTAACTCTCAATAAATTTTGAATAAAAACGATATACCATATAGTAAACGGATTTTCCGCGCAAAAGAGCAGTAAGGAGTTTCATGTGTTAGAGAAACTGACCATCAGAAAACGGTTGTTCATTCTGGGGCTGATCGCCATCGCCTCCATCCTGATCTTCTCGTCGAGGATCGTCTATGACGATATCGGATCCTACTTCGACGCCAAAGATACCCGGGAAGCGGCGCGCCTTTCGGTGGTGTTGAGCAATATGCTCCACGAGTTCCAGAAGGAGCGGGGAGCCAGTGCCGGTTATCTCAGTTCCGGAGGAACGAAATTCCACGACATTCTGCCCGGCCAGCAAAAAACGAGTGCCGAAAAAGTCAAAATTTATCTTGAATACGCCCAGAAACACCCCAGCCATTTCGTCAAAGAGGCGGCGGCCAACATCGACCTGAGCCGGCTGGATGCCATGCGTCGCAAGGTACGGGAACAGCAGGTCGATACCAAAACGGCGGTCAACTACTACACCCGCCTCAATACCTCTATCATTCACACCATCGCCCGGTTCTCTACCGAAACCAAAGATCCCGAATTGCGCAACCTGATGAATTCGCTGGTTCTTTTTATCAGCGGCAAAGAGCGGGCAGGAATCGAGCGGGCGGTTCTTTCGGGCGTCTTCGCAAAAGATCACTTTACCCACTTTCTTTACAACAAATTTCTTTCGGTAGTCGCCCAGCAGCGGGGCTTTTTCGAGCTTTTTGAGTCCACCGCCAATCCGACACTACTGAAGTTCTATCACCAAACCAGCCGGGAGCCCGCCTTCGTTGAAGTGGAGCGCATGCGCAAAATCGCCATGAGCAGAGATTCCGGTTTCGGTATCGACGCCACGCACTGGTTCAAAACCATCACCCAGAAGATCAACGGCCTCAAAAAGGTGGAAAACTTCATTCAAAAACAGATCGGTGACCAGGCGGAGAGCGTAATGCACACGGCCATTTTCCAGCTTGTCGCCGTCGCCGTTTTGATCGTGATCGTTCTGCTTCTCATCGGTTTTATCGTCCGCAGCGTCACCGGTTCGATCATGGAAGCGATCGACCGCCTCAAAGCGACCATCGAGGAGATCAGCCGCGGCAATCTGTCGGTCAAAATCTCCTACAACCGGGAAAATCCCAACGAGATGGATATCATGGCGGGACTGCTTGACAAACTGGTCGGTGTGGTGCGGGAACTTATCAACCGTATCAACACCAGTGTCCATAAAGCGGCCCAGGGGGATTTCAGTCAACCGCTGAGCGACCGGGATATGGACGGCGAGTTCAAAACCGCCATTCAGATGGTCCAAAGCGGTATCGCCGCCATGAAAGAGGCCCACGACAAACAAAAACTCATCAACTTCGCTTCCCGACTCCATGAAATCGGCAGCGTCAGCGACGGACTGGTTCTGATGCAGGACGAAATCGCCCAACTGATCGACGATCTGACCAAAGTACTCGATACCACCAAAGAGACACGGGATCAGTCGGTCGAGAGCATCGGCGGGCTGGAGCGGATCCTTCAGGAGCTGCAAAACCTGATGGAGCAGATTCACGACTCCAACAGCTCCATCGAGCAGCTCAACAGCATGAGCGCCGACATCACGTCGGTGGTGGACCTGATCAAAGAGATCGCCGACCAGACCAACCTGCTGGCCCTCAACGCCGCCATCGAGGCGGCCCGGGCCGGCGAGCACGGCCGGGGATTCGCCGTCGTGGCCGACGAAGTGCGCAAACTGGCCGAACGCACCCAGAAGGCCACCGACGAGATCAACGTCTCCATCAGCACCATGAACCAGGAGACCCAATCCATTCTGGACAAATCGGAACATATGACAAGGGTGGCCGAAGACGTTTCCAATCTGGTAAGCGATTTCAAAGAGACGATGCAAAAGCTCGACGACGACGCCGAAGAGATGGCGGGACTCATCGACAAAATGGGCGATCAGGCCTTTGTCATCCTGACGAAAATCGACCACATCATCTTCAAATCAGACGGCTACCGCGCCGTGATCGATTTCGATCCCGACGCCAAACTGGCCGACGAAAACCACTGCCGTTTCGGCAAATGGTACGCCACGACCGGCAAAGAGCGCTTCTCCATGACGCCCAGTTACCCCAAAATCGCCGAACCCCATCGCAAAATTCACCAATTGGTTCGCGAAAATCTCCATTTCATTCAAAACGGCGACCGGCGGCTCGAAGAGGAGGAGACCATCGTCAACAACTTCAAAGAGGCGGAGAAAAACAGCGAACTGCTCTTCTCACTGCTCGACAGCATGAAAAACGAACGGCACAAACCCCGCTTTTAGTTTCGCGAAAAAGCGCCCTACGCTTCCAGCGAGAGGGCGTTTTGAATATACATCTCCAGATTGGCCCCTGTGACGCCCCGTTCCACGGCGTCATCGTAAAAACGGGCCACTTTCACATGATACTGCGCATAATCGTAAAAGGGAAAGTGAATCGCCCACGCCTCTTTGATCAACTTCTCGGCCATCTTCTCGGCGGCCCACTGTTTGAAAATGGTCAGCACACCGAAAAAGAAGAGGGTAAAAAAGACCGCCAGCACAATCGCGGCGTGACAGTCGATTTTGGCCAGAATACCGTGCAACAGCATCGCCAGAGGAATCAGCACGGCGTTAAAGAGCGCAAACATCACCAGGTAGGCCCTGAAAAGCCGCAACTTCATGCCGGGAATCTGCCCTTCCAACGGCATATCGTCCACCAGCAGCTTGTTGGCACGCATCAGTTCGTTAAAACGCATCGGATGGCGCGGATGGGTAAAAAGAAAAGGCAACAGTCTGTCGTCGATCCACTTCTCAAGCATCGGGACCTCCTCGTTTGCAGATGATCTCCCCGACCGACCGCCCCAAAGAGGCGGCCACCACCTCACACTTGATCTTGAGCAAAAACCAGGTGGGCCGGGTGGCGGTGTCGTCGAGGCACTCATAGTTGCCCATCCCCTTGGCGATAATGACGTCACTGGCCTCGTACCGGCGCATAAAGGCTTGAGAGGCGCGCGAAAGATCCAACCCCGGCGTATCCACCCCGCTGTCCAGAATCTCCGCCACCTCGCCAATCCCCGCGCTTTGCGCTTGCGCGTAGGTGATGTCGTTAATGATGGGCGCACCCCGCACCGCGTAGGTGAGTTTTAGATGCGGGTAGAGGGTTTTGAGCGATTGCAAAAGCAGTTTGTCAAACAGATGCTCACCGGCGTTGTCACCCACTACCATCACTTCCCGGGCCGAAGCCAGGGCCGTTTTGAGCGAAGCGGTATCATCCACCGCGAAAGGGGTCTGAAAAATCTTGGCGATCTCCTCTTTCAGATCGAACGTATGGGTGGCCGCCAGATCGATCACGTTGCCCGCCACCGCCGCTTTGAGCGCCGCCGTCAACGCGTCGGGTTCCCGCGCGGCCAGAGCGGCCGCTTCGGATACCAACCCGGCGGCGTGACGGGTGGCCTCGGCCTTCTGCTCGGCGTAGAGGTCTCTCTTTTCAAGCAGCCGGCCGATCAACGGATAGACCCGGGATGCCACCTGCGGCGGGGTCTCTTCCATGCGCCATCCCGGCACGTCCAACGCCACCGCGTCCAGTACCTTTTTGGCCGTAACATCGTCCACACCGAGGGTTCGGCAGACCCGCAGGGCCTGGGAGAAGATGCAATTGACACATTCGGGCGTCAGCTTCACGCCTTTTTCCCCGCGTGTTTCTCCACCATTTTGCCCCACATCAATTTATATTTGCGCTTCACGAACTCCAGCTCCTCCCGGGTAGCGTCCAGCTCTTTGGTGAGCGTCTCGATGGTGCGGCGATCCTCGTCATAAAGCTCCTGCATGGAGGTAAGCGCCTCTTTCAAAAACTCGTTTTCGCTCTTAAGCGCCTCAACAGTCTCCTCTTTGGCGTCCACCACCTTCTCGTGCATGGAGAGGATGGTGCCGATGGTCTTTTCCACAAACTGCAACCCGTCGGCGCTCTCCATATCAACCTTCAGCACCTCACCGGCCGCCGGCTCGGACTTGACGGGCATACTCTCCTGGGGATCGGCTTTGATAAATATCTCGCCGTCTTCCTCTTCCTTATGCTCCACCAGGCCGTTGTCCACCATTTCCAACACTTCGTCAAAATCTTTGCCGGTCAGTTTGGCGTATGCCCGAATGTTCAACCAGGTACCCACAGCCCCTCCTTCCTCACGTCCGCGTACACCGTGCCGTCACTTGATCAAAACCTCGATCTCCGCCGAATCGGTCTCCACCTTTTTGGCTTTGGCCAGGCGGTCTTCTGTCAGTTTGACCCGCAGTTCATCATCATCGATAGCCAGAATCTGCATGGCCAGATAGGCGCTGTTAATGGCCCCCGCCTTGCCGATGGCAAGCGTGGCCACCGGCATACCCGCGGGCATCATCACCGTGCTTAACAACGCGTCTTCCCCCCGCAGGTCCGACGAGCTCATGGGCACGCCGATGACGGGTTTGATGGTGGTGGCCGCAACGGCGCCGGCCAGGTGGGCCGCCATGCCCGCCGCGGCAATAAAAACCACCGCGCCCCGCGCCTCGGCCTCTTTGATGTAGTTTTTGGTCCGCTCCGGACTGCGGTGGGCCGACGAGATGATCAACTCATAGGGAACACCGAACTTCTCCAGCGTCTTGGCACACTCTTTCATCACGTCATAATCACTCTTGCTGCCGATAATGATAGATACAAATCTCATAACTCTCCTTTCGATGCTGTAGGTTTGCGCAAAAAGCTAAAGGGGGGCAAGACCCCCGGCAGTAAGACCGGGTTTTCGTTGCCGCTGTGGATACACTCATAAACTTTGCCCGTCGGTGTCTCCAGCCGGCGTAAGCGCACTTTCCAGACCCCCTCTTGCTCAAAAATCTCCCCACGCTCCGACGAGGCGGGCCGAAGGGGGGCGCCGGCGGGAGCCAGAATCTCCAGCACATCCCCCTCGCAAATCTTCTCTTTGGTCAAAAAGGCCAGTCCCCGCTCATCCACCTGGGCGTGCACCTGGTGGGTTCCTTCGCTGATGGAACTCTCCAGGCTCTGGGTGGCATCCCGCTCAAAGGGGCGGTGGATCAAATAGGCGTCGGTAAATCCCCTATGCTTGGTGGTACGCAACTCTTTTTGGTACAACCCGGGCCGGTGGCGTCCGGCGTGAAAATCGTCTATCGCCATCCGGTAGGCGTGGGTGGCGGCGGCCACGTAATAGGGACTTTTGGTGCGTCCCTCGATTTTCAGCGAATCGACCGCCCCGCTCTTTAAAATCTCGTGCACATGAGAGGCGAGATTCAGGTCTTTGGCGTTCATGATGTAGGTACCCACCTCCGGGTACTCCTCCAGCCTCAGCAAGGTGCCGCTTTCGGGGTTTTCGGCATAGAGCACATAGGGAAAACGGCAGTCGTTGGCGCAACTCCCGCGGTTGGGCACCCGGCCGCTCTGCAGGGCGCTAATGAGGCATCGCCCGCTGTAGGCAAAACACATGGAGCCGTGCACGAACACCTCCAGCTCCAGATCGGGCAGCTCCTTTTTGATCGCTTCCAGGTCTTTGAGGCTGATCTCCCTGGCGGCGATGATACGCCGCACCCCCAGATCGTAATAGAACTTCGCGTCCAGCACGTTCATCACGTTGGCCTGGGTAGAGAGGTGAATCGGCACGTCGGGCGCCACCTCCGAGACCATGCGCACAAGCCCCGGCGTCGCCACGATAAAGGCGTCCGGCCCCATGGCCGCCATGCGTTCCAGATGCTCCCGGTACAGGTCAAGCTGGGCGTTGAAGGGAAAACCGTTGACGGTGACATACACCTTTTTGCCCCGGGCGTGGGCATAGTCTATGCCTTCGGCGAAACTCTCGTAGGTAAACTCCTTGCCGCTTCGGATTCTAAGCGAAAAGTGGCTCACCCCGCCGTATACCGCGTCGGCCCCGTAGGCCAGGGCGATCTTGAGCTTCTCCAGATTGCCCGCGGGCGAAAGCAGTTCCACCAATCTATTTGCCTCCAAACTGCGCGATCAGCGCCTCGATGTCGTCATTGCTGATGACATCTTCGGTGTGGGTGTCACCCTCGATATGTTTGGCCGACTTGACCCGCTTCTCATCCTCGATATTCCCTTCAAACAGGGCACTCATATATTTGCTGAGCGCGCGCATGATGTTGATGACCCGCTCGATCTTTTGTCGGTGGATATCCTGATACTGCATGGTATCCATGGCTCCCAACACCTGGTCGTTGGCCTCCTGGAGCTTTTCGGTCGTCTCGTCGATGAGCCCCTTGAGCTCTTCGGCCTCTTCCTGCGCCCGCGCGAAGCGGTTGATATGGGGAAACTTCTCTCTTAACGTCGCAAAGAGCGATTCGTAATCGTCGGCGATCTTGCCCATGCGCTCCAACTTGCCCAGGCTCTCGTCCACATGGTTCATCACCGAATCAAGGGCGTCGAAAATCTCGCTCGCCTTCTCCTCGCTGTCACGGGTGACGTCATCGAGCTGGCTGACGACACGGTGCTCCTTGGTCGCCGGCGGCGGGGTAATCACCTCATCCCCTTCCGCCTCGTCGGACGCCTCCTGCGTTTCGGGTGCAGACGCCTTCTCCTCCGCCTCGTCGGCCACCTCGTCAAGATCCAGCTCACCGGCCATCAACGCGTCAAGTTCTTCCTGTGTCATCGTCCCACCTTTAGGCTTTGTTGTCTATTATAAAAGGTTTCGCTTTATATTAACCTTTTCGCCCAATCCCGTACCACACGGCATACAGCACCGGCAGATAGAATAGATTGAGCACCGTCCCCCACAAAAGCCCGAATCCGATGGCCACGGCGATCGGCTGCAAAATCACCGCCTGTCCCGTGGCGTAGAAGATGAGGGTAAAAAGCCCCAAAAAAGTGGTTAGCGACGTAATCAGAATGGGGCGCAGACGCAGGGCCGCCCGTTTGAGGAAGGTCTCGTAGTCCCGGGTGCCGTGCAGAAAATCGAGCATGATGATCCCGTCATTCACCACCACCCCGGCCAACCCCAGAATACCGATGATCGAAGGCATGGAGAGGTTGATGCCCATTACCCAGTGCCCCGCCAGGGCCCCGAAAATGGAGAGGGGAATGACACTCATGACCATCAAAGCCGACCGGAGACGGTCAAAGATAATCAGCAACGCCGCCAAAATCAGAAAGAGCGCGATCATGGTGGCGTGGCGCATCTCTTTGGCCAGTTGGGCGTTCTTCTCTTTCTCGCCCATCAACCGGATGCCGATACCCTGCTGTTTGAGTTTGTCAAGCAAAGGTTCCAGGTCAGCCAGTACGTCATTGGGGGTGACAATCCGTTTGTCCACCGTCGCGAAAACCGATTTCACCGGCACCCCGTCACGCTTTTTGATCTGCATGAAATCCCGCTCCGCCTCCAGATCCGCCACCGCGGAGAGACGTACATAACGGCCATCCGGCAGGGGCAGCGCGAACTGTTTCAGGCGCGCAAGCTCATCTTTGTCCAGCGCCTCGGTACGGATCTCCACAACCCCTTCGGGGCCGAAGGTCAACGCGCGGCGTCGGGTGAGAAAGTACCCGGAAAGCATTCGGGCCACTCCCCCTTCGCTCAACCCCAGCCGCTCCCCGTAATCGTTGAGGCGGATACGGTACTCCCGTTTGCCGTATTGGAGATTGTCACTGACCGCCACCACCCCGTGTATGGCTTTCAGAGCCTTTTTGACGTTTTCCATCGCCGCCAGAATCTCTTTTTGCGGCGCCCCGAAAAAGTTGATCTTGATATCGTTGCGCACCACCCCGATATGGCGCTGACGCACCCCCAGCTCCTCCAGACGGTAGCGCTCTTTGAACGGGGCGATCAGTTTGCCGATGGGTTTGGCCAATTCATAGGTATGTCTCTCCCGCCGTTTTTCGGGGTTGTTGAAATCAAACGAGAGATTGAGCACCGGGTTGAGCCACCGGTTGATCCAGTCTTTGTCTTTCATCTCCCAAAGTTCCACGGTAATGTAAAAGGCGCCGTTGTCTTTTTCGTTCTCGCCGCCCAACGTGGTACGCGATCCCGCCACCGCCGACACCGACTTGATCCCCAGCTCCTTCCTGTGGGCCAGCAACGTCCGAACGATCTCTTTGGCCACGGCATGGGTCTTTTCGATGGGCGTGTTCAGATCGGTTCGGCCCGTGACATAGATATAACGACTGTCAAACGAGGGAAAAAACTGGTAGTGCAGCCGTCCCAGCAGCCAGGTTCCCGCCAGGGGAACCGCCACAAGAAAGAGCGCCAGCGACACCCGCTTGTAGCGGACGAGAGAGGCCAACACCCGGGTATAAAGCCGCTGCAGGGGTGTCCAGTCCACCCGCATACCGCCCGGTTTGAGCCACTCTTTGGCGTGCAGGGGCAAAAAGAAGAAGGCCTCCAGCAGTGAACCCGTCAGCACCGCCACCACCACAATGGGAATGAGGATGATAAAGTGGGCCACTTCGCCGCTTAAAAGAAAGAGGGGCAAAAAAGCCGCCACGGTCGTGACGGTGGCCAGGGTCACGGGCAAGACCATCTGGCGCACCCCTTTAAGCACCGCCTCCTCGCGAGGCATCCCCTCATCCAGGTAGCGCTGAATATTCTCGGCCACCACCACCGCGTCATCCACCACGATACCGATCACGATCAAAGCGCCCAGCAAAGAGACGATATTGATCGTATAACCGAAGTAGTAGATGATAAGCAATCCGATGGCAAACGAAAAGGGAATGCCCAATGTCACCACCGCCGCGATGCGGGTATTGATCAGCCACGCCATCGTGATGAAGATGAGCACCAGCCCGAACATGATATTGGCGATAATGACATTCAGACGCTTCTTGATGGGCACGGAGGTGTCGTGGTAGATACTCATAACCACGTTCGGATAACGTTTCTGCAGTGTCGCTACCTCGGCATGGAGTTTTTTGGAAAGCGCGATGGCGTCGCTTCGGACGTTTTTGTAGATTTTGAGCGTCACGTTATCCAGACCGTCGAAAGAGGAGAGGGTGGCGGTGGGTGTCAACCGGCGACTCACGCGGGCCACGTCGCCCAGCCGCACCTCCTTTTGCCCCACCCGTATCCAGGTCTGTCGCCAGGCACGCTCACCCCCTTTGCCGTGTACGGTGGAGACGAAAGCGTAGGCTCCCGGCTTTTCGATATCGCCGACGGGATAGATATACGATACCGCAGAAAGGGCTTCGAGAAAGAGATTGGGATCCACACCCAACGCCTCCAGGGCCCGGGTATCGACCCGAAAGAGTATCTCCTCGTCCGAATCGCCGAAAATCCTGATCTCCGCCAACCCGTCGATACGCATCAGTTCGCTTTTGATCGCCTTGGCGCGATCGAGAAGGGCCTTTTTGTCCAGCTTTTCGGAAGCCAGGGACAAAGAGAGCAGTTCATGTTTGCGGGTCAGAATGGTCGCCACCGGTTCCACCATATCGGCGGGCAGGTATTGGCGGCTGGCGGCGATGGCGTTTTTGACCTTGCTGAGAATATCCACCGGCTCCACCCCGTCTTCGAGGGTGAGAATGATGTCAAACCGTCCGGGAGTGATGATGGTTTCGCTGGTTTTGATCCCCTCTATGCTCTCGATGGCGTCCTCGATGTCCCGCACCGCCATCTTGTCCAGAATCCTGGCGCTGGAACCGGCGTAACCGCCGGAGACGTCGATCATGTTGAGCGTCACGTCGGGAAAGAGCTCCTTGGGAATCTCCCGCCAGGCGTTGATGCCCGCCAGCAGGACAAAAAGGAGCAGAATATGGTTGAGTCGTTTGTTGGTCAGAAAATAGCGTACCGGGCCCATCTACGCGTGAAACTTCTCCGCAAAGTAGCGATCGACATCGAAATAGATCTCACCCGTATTGGTCTTGTAGGTCAGATCTTTTCTTGACAGCTCGGCAATGTGGCGTTTGCCCATGATGGCCAACAGCGTTCGCACCCCTTTGACCAGGTTGCGATGGTAGTTGGCGATCTCATGCCCTTTGCGCACGACCAGGTAGGAGGCCCGAAGCTTGGGGTCCTGCGTAGCCATACCCACGGGGCACTGGTGCGATCCGAACCCCGAACACATCCGGGCGCGGATACAGCCGCCGCTCATCATGAACCCCCGGGCGATTCCCACGGCGTCCGCCCCCATGGCCAGGGCGATCACCACGTCATCGGGAGTTAGAATCTTGCCGCTGGCGACAATGCGGACCTTCTCCCGCAAACCGTATTTTTTCAGGGCGGAATCGAGCACATACAACGCGTTGTGCAGGGTCAACCCCACCGACTCCATCATCTCCAACGGCGCCGTGGCGCTGCCGCCGTCCCCGCCGTCCACGGTAATGAAATCGGGCAGCGGTTTGCCCTCTTTGTAACGTTCGGCCGCCCTGGCCACCAGCTCCTCGGTCTTTTGCATATCGCTGACCACGATCTTCACGCCTACCGGCTTGCCGGAAAGCTCCTGAAGCCGCCCGATAAACTCCAGCAGGTGGTCGGCCGTATCGGCATAGGGAAAGCGGTTGGGAGAAAAGAGGTCCTTTCCTTCCGGTACGCCGCGATAGTAGGCGATATCGGCGGTCACTTTGGAGCCGGCCAGTTTTCCGCCGGTCTGCTTGGCCCCCTGGGCCAGTTTGATCTCGGTCATCCGGCAAAAGCGCATCACTTTCTGATACCGCTCGGGGTCGAATTCCCCCTTCTCGTCGCGCACCCCGTAGAGCCCCGAACTCATCTGAAAGATCAGATTGGGCAGCGATTCGGGCACCTCTTCGGGAAAGGCTTCCAGCGGCGCCTGCCAATTGACCCTGAAAAGCACCTGTGTCGTCTCGTCATAGATATAGGTGTTGGCGGTTCGGTTGCCTTTGAGCAGAATCTTGCGATACGCCTTGATGGCGTAATTGCGGTTGAAGAGCTTTTCGACTATTTCGAACACCTTCTTGGCGAAGGGCGTCCCCTCGATAATCTCCAGAAAACGGTCGTTTGCGGGATCGGGCCGATAGGTGTAGAGATGGTTGGATGTCAGACCGCCCTCCCCGGTATTGTAGGTCAGGTCCGAGAGTTTCGCCCCCAGACTGAAAGCCCGGGTCGCTTCGGGGCTTAGAGCCCCGTCGCTCATGGCGGAGCGGATAATAGGGGTTTTGGAGACGAAGGGTTTGGGCCTCTCGGCGCCGAACGTCACGCTTACGTCCTCGCTGACCTCATCGTCGTTCAACACCCCGCCCTGGGCATGCTTGAGAATGAAACGCGACTCCGGGAAAGGCTGGGAGACCGAAAAGGAGACGTAGTTTGGCTTATTCTTGGCCGCCTTGTAGACCCAATCCACCTTGTCACGGGACTCAAAAAACTTCTCGTCGGCAAAATATTGGCGAAGGGGCTCGCGCAACAGTTCGAAAAGGTAACGGAACCGCCCGATGACCGGATAGTTGATCAGCAGCTGGTGCCGCCGCTGAATGAAGCGGTCGTAAATGTAGAGAAAGAGAATCAACACAAAAAGGAGCGACAGCAGGTAGACCGTGGAGGCTTCCAGAAAATGCCAGATCGATTCGATCATGCGAATGCCTTCATGCAGGGATTTTGAGTAGAAAGCATTATGCCACAGCACGCGTTAATTGTGCTATAATGGAAGAAGATTAGATGCGCTTTTTCGGCATCGGGGTATCTTTTGAAAGCAAGGAGAGAGGATGACGGTAACAGATTACAAGCCGGGTTATGACCATCTCGCCCGCTATCAGCAACCCCTGCCCCCCGAAAAAGAGCCCAAAGCGCCCGTCACGATCCCCGAGCGCCCGCAACCCGAACCGCTCGATCCCGAACGACTCGACGAGATCGAAACGAAGCGACAGGAACGCAACGATACGATCCGGGAGGTGGCCGTGGGCTATACCGCCGTCCAGTCGGTCAAAAGCCGTTTTGAAATCTACATGACGGGATTGACGGGGGATACCTACGATCTGGGAGGCGCCTCGACCGTGGAGTTTCTTCAAACCCTGAGCGATATTGAGAAGCAGAACAATACCGTCAAAGCCTACGCCGCCTATATGGAGGGCGCCGAACCGGCGTAAAAGATGGACGACCGCATTCTTACCCACCTTCTCGCCCACACCCCCGAAAGCGATCTGAAAGAGGCGATCGAAACCGTCATGGCGATGCGGTGCAGCGTAACCGACCCCGTCCCGCTGCCCGAAGCCGCCCTTTATGAAGCGCTGAAGCGTCCGGGGGGCTACCTGTTGCTCAAAGCCCGTTACGAAGATCTCGAACGTGAGATCGGGGAGCAGAAGATCAAACGCAAACTCTCCGAAGCCGCCGCCGTCGTCACCGTTTACGAAGAGGACGGCGCTTCCCTCCCGCATATCGAGAACTTCGCCCGTTACATACACGGCCTGAGCGACCCGCTGCAGCATTCGGTTTTCGGTGTCAAGCGGGTAGAAAAGCTCTCGGAACATCCGGTCAGAATTCTTTTTGCGGGCATTTTGCCAATCAATCGGCTGCGTATGCGACTGGGCCGGGGGCTTGCCGACCTGATTGCTCACCACCCCGACCATTTCGTGCCGCGCTTCGCGCAGATCAGGGAAGCCCTCTCACAGGCGCTGGGTTTTCCCATCCTGCCGCTCTTTCCCGATACCGATCCCTCGCTGCCGCCCGGCCGTGCCGAACTCTACGACCCTCTAAGCGGCGATTCGATCTGCCGTTTCGATGTCGAAAATCCCGATACCCCCGAAAGTCTGGAGCGCTATCTGGCCCGACTGGTAAAAGTCTATACGGTTCTTGGTACCCAGACACGCCGACAACTGGAAAAAGGAGCGGCATGAACCGCACAACCGCCCTGCCCGTCGGACGTGTCGTCACGCTTCGGATAGTACGTCTGACCCCCCACGGCCCCGTTTTGGCGACCCCCGAAGGCCTGGAGGTACTTCTACCCGCCCGTTACGCCGACCCGTCGTGCCAAACAGGCGACGCGATGGAAGTCTTTTTGTATACCGACAGCGAAGACCGCCCCGTCGCCACCACCGACAGACCCGTCGCGCTTCTTGACGAAGTGGCGACCATGCGCGTGGTCGACGTCACCCCCGCCGGCGCGTTTGTAGACTGGGGACTTCCCAAAGACCTTTTTGTTCCCAAAAGCCAACAACTTCGCCCCATGAAAAAAGAAGAGACACGGACAATCATGGTGGCGCTGGATACCAGAACCGGCCGACTCTTTGGAACGGAACGGTTCGAAAACCGTCTCAAAAAGGCCACATCGAAGGATCTGAAGCGCAACCAGGCCGTCGAAGTCTTCCTGTTTAAAAAGACGGAGCTGGGTTATAAAGCCGTTGTCAACGGGCGCTTTGAGGGACTTTTGTACCACACCGACATTTTTGCCCCCGTCCAAACGGGCCAATTCCTTACCGCCTATGTCCGGTTTGTCCGTCCTGACGGCAAAATAGACCTGCTCAGCCGCCCCATCGGCAAACGTGCCGACAAAGCGAGCCAAAATGATCTGATTGAGGCGCTACGGCGACACGGGGGCTCTTTGCCCCTGCACTACAAAAGCGACCCGGAGGCGATCAAAGCGCTGCTTGGCATGAGCAAAAAACACTTCAAAAAGGCGCTGACACAGCTTCAGGAAAGGGGCCTCATTGAGGTTTCGGCCGAACGCGGACAAACCCGTTTGATTCCAAAAAGAGCGAAACGATGAGACCGGTCATTGTCGATCTGCACAACCACACGACCCTTTGCAACCACGCCGAGGGGAGCATGGAAGAGTATGTGGAGGAAGCCCTCAGAAAGGGGGTCGGCGTCTTTGGCTTCTCCGACCACGCCCCGATGGATTTCGACACCCGCTACCGCATGGGGTTTGACGAGATGGCCGACTACGAAGCCCGGACATTGGCGCTAAAAAAACAATATGCCGACCGCCTGGAGATTTTACTGGGTTACGAGGTAGACTGGCTACCGGGCCACATGGACCGCCGCGTGTTGGAAGCGGATGTGGATTACCTGATCGGCTCCATCCACTTCATCGAGGGGTGGGGATTCGACAACCCCGAGTTTATCGGCCGTTACCGGGAGGTGGACATCGATGCCCTGTGGCGAACATACTTCTCGCTTGTGGCCGATATGGCGGCTTCCGGGCACTTTCAGATCGCGGGGCACCTGGATCTGCTCAAAGTCTTCCGCCACCTCCCCCGCGCCGATATGCTCACCCTCGCCGAAGGGGCGCTTGAAGCGATCAAGGAGGCGGGCATGGCCATCGAGATCAACGCGGCGGGTTTTCGCAAGCCGATCGAAGAGGCCTACCCCTCTCTCGCGCTGCTCAAGCGGGCCCGCGCCATGGGGATTCCCATAACTTTCGGCTCCGACGCCCACGCTCCCGAACAGGTGGGCTTCAAGCAACAGGCGTGTATCGACCTGGCCCGCAAGGCGGGTTACGACCGGGCGGTGATCTACCGCGAAAAAGAGCCGGTCTTCGTGCCGTTTTGAGAGGGGCTCTACTGTTTCCCGAAAAAAAGGTCTACCATCAGCCCGATACCGTAGTCGGGTCTGAAACGCCGCTCTCTTCGGAAGTTGACCGCGGCCACCGTCTCCACGAAAAACCAGGGACGCCATACATTCAGACGGTATCCCGCACCCCCCACATAACGATAGACCCCGGCGTAACGCGCTCCATCGTCACCCCCGTAATCGGGTGAGGCGCTCACCACCCCGGCGATCCGCCACCCCTGCCCCTTGGCGGCACGAACCGAGTAACTGATCGCCCCGCCGTAGAATCGGGGCAGATCGTCGTCGCTTTGCGTGCCGCGCATCAGACGCAAACGCCACAATCTCCCCCCTTCAAGCGGATAATCACAATACAGATCCGTCCGCTCTCCCCAGCGCCCGCCGATCCCGACCTCCGCCGTCTCGACCGGTTCAATCCGCCAGACGCCGCCCCTATACGTCCTGTATACCCGTCCCCGAAGGTAGGGACGCCACCCGCCGATCCCGATCGAAACCCGGCTGTGCCAGTTTCGCCAGGCCGGCAACCCGTATCGCACCCCGACACGGGTCTCGTCCGTACCGCTTCGTCCGGCGACGGTGTCACGTTCACTCTCACCGCTAATAAAGAGTTTGAGACGGCGGGTGGTGCGGGGAAGAGGAAGGTGGGCCCGCAAGCGGATCTTCTGCCGCCCGCCCTCATAACTGTTCAGCGCCGCGATGGCGCGGACCCTGACATACGAAGCCGGCGTTTCACTGAGAAATTTCCCCGTCTGGAAAAAGGTATCGTTTTCCGTCGTCGCATCCACACCGGCGGGCTCCGTGGCGTTTTTGTCCCCCAACCACGCGGCCAGAGAGCGATCCAACCGATCGCTCCATGCCAACCAGGCGGTGGACAGACGGCGGTGAAGCCTATCCGCCCACCCCTCCTGTGCCGACGCCAATGTAACGGCCAACAGCGACGCCGTGACGATTCGCAAAAGGCTTCCTGTCATAAAACCATTGTAACACGTTACGGCTTTGGCCCCTTTTGGGGCTCTTTTGGTAACAACCAAAACAATTGCCTATTTTTTAATCACAACAATCACCCGTTTGTCATAATCTTTTTGTTACAATACTCACTACTTCAAACTTCCTCAAGGAGAGACCATGGGCAAATTTGTCAACAACGTGGACGAGTTTTACAAGTTTTGCGAAGAGAACGACGTCAAGTTCGTCGATCTGCGCTTCACCGACATCAAAGGCGCCTGGCACCACCTGACCTATATGCTCAGCGCCCTGGACAAAGAGATGCTCCAAAACGGTCTGCCCTTTGACGGCAGTTCCATCGAAGCGTGGCAACCGATCAACAAGTCCGACATGATCCTCAAACCCGATATCGAAACCGCTTTCCTCGATCCCTTCACCGCCGATCCGACCGTCATCGTTTTCTGTGACGTTTTCGATATCTATAAAGGCGAGCTTTACGAAAAGTGCCCCCGCTCCATCGCCAAAAAAGCGCTGAAATACCTGGAAGAGAGCGGCATCGGCGACATGGCCTTCTTCGGCCCCGAAAACGAGTTCTTCATCTTCGACGACGTACAGATCAAAGACGAGATCAACGAGAGCTACTATCGTGTCGACAGCGACGAGGGTGAGTGGAACGACCCCAGCCGCAACGACGACTTCGGCAACACCGGCCACCGCCCCCGCACCAAAGGCGGTTACTTCCCCGTCGCGCCCACCGACAGCATGGTCGACCTGCGCGCCGAGATGATGCAGGTCCTTGAGGAAGTAGGCCTTGAAGTGGTTCTGGGTCACCACGAAGTGGCGCAGGCGCAAGGCGAGATCGGCGTCAAATTCGGTACCCTGGTCGAAGCGGCCGACAACGTGCAAAAATATAAATATGTGGTCAAAATGGTCGCCCATCTCAACGGCAAAACGGCCACCTTCATGCCCAAACCCCTCTTTGGCGACAACGGTAACGGTATGCACGTGCATCAGTCCATCTGGAAAGAGGGCAAAAACCTCTTCTACAAAGAGGGCGAGTACGGCAACCTCAGCGACACCGCGCGCCACTACATGGGCGGTGTGCTCAAACACGCCAAAGCGGTCGCGGCCTTCACCAACGCCACCACCAACAGCTACAAACGCCTGATTCCCGGATTCGAAGCGCCCAGCATCCTGACCTACTCCAGCCAGAACCGCTCCGCTTCCATCCGTATTCCCTACGGCTCAGGCGAAAAATCGACCCGTATCGAAACCCGCTTCCCCGACAGCTCGGCCTGCCCCTACCTGGCCTTCACCGCCCTGCTGCTGGCGGGTATCGACGGTATCAAGAACCAATACGAGCCCCACGGCCCGATGGATGAAGACCTCTTCGAGCTGACCCTTGACGAGATTCGCGAAAAAGGCATTCAGCAGATGCCTCACACCCTGCGCGAAGCGATCGAAGCGATGCTGGTGGACAACGACTTCCTCAAACCCGTCATGAGCGAAGAGTTCCTGACCACCTACAAAGATTACAAATTCGAGACGCAGATCTGGCCCGACGAGTCCCGCCCGACCGCGTTCGAGTTCAAAAGCACCTTCTCCTGCTAACCTCACGCCCCTTTTTGGGGGCGTCTCTTCATATCCGTTTACAATAGACCGGCCTTTCTCTTACCTTTTTTCGTTATGATTAACGGAGAAAAACGTACGACCAAAGGCTCACCATGATCGAGATTCTGATGATCGAAGACGATCCCGATATCAGCGCCATGCTGACCAAATACCTGGCACGCTACCAGATGAACGTGACCACCGTGGCCACCCCCAAAGCGGCCCTCAACGCACTGGAACTCGACCACTACGATCTGATCATTCTTGATCTTACCCTGCCCCAGATGGACGGCCTGGAACTGTGCCGCCTGATTCGGCAAAAGCATACCACGCCCATCGTCATCTCCAGTGCCCGCAGCGACCTGAACGACAAGATCATCGGCCTGGAGTACGGCGCCGACGACTACCTGCCCAAACCCTATGAACCGCGGGAGCTGGTGGCCCGTATCCAGACCGTCTTGCGCCGCTACCGCCCCACCCTGCAAAAAGAGGAGAGCGAGTTCGACCTGGACGAAAGCCGTATGCGTATCGCCTTTCGGGGCGAACCGCTTGAGCTCACGACCGCCGAGTACGAGATTTTGCGTCTTTTCCTTCTCAACCCCGGCACCATTCTCTCCCGCGACTACCTGGCCAACAACGCCGAATCGATCTCCTGGGAGAGCAGTGAGCGTACCATCGACGTCATCATCAGCCGTATTCGCAAAAAACTGGGCGAAGAGTCGCGTCAACCCCGTTATATCCACTCCATTCGCGGCTCCGGGTACAAATTTACACCGTGAACCGCCACTCCCTCTTTTTCCGTCTCAATCTGCTCTTCCTGACGGCACTCGGCATACTCTTGTGGCTCGGTTTCACCGCCTACCGGGAGAGCCAGAGAACCCGGGAAGAGACCCTTCAAAA
Source organism: Campylobacterota bacterium (assembly GCA_013153475.1). Taxonomy (GTDB): domain Bacteria; phylum Campylobacterota; class Campylobacteria; order Campylobacterales; family Hydrogenimonadaceae; genus Hydrogenimonas. The sequence goes on along the minus strand of JAADEJ010000059.1, from coordinate 10,698 downwards.
AAGTTTTCTCTTCCATGAAAAGCAGATTCGACGCATTTTGCTGGAGACCCCCCGATCCCTCCTCTCTCCCCGTCTACAGTCGAGAGGTTACGAACTGCTCCCCACCCTGGCGGACGAACTACCGGTTCCCAGACGGCTCTTTTCCCCCCACCCGCCGCCTATTTTTGGCAAAAATATCAATGAACGGCTCAAAGACGGCCGTCTGAAAGTCTACGAAAACGGCCAACGACTCTACCTTGTCTTCCGCGGTCCCCATAACCAACACATCATCGCCACCGATCTGCACACCCCGGATATCCACCAGACCCTGCTCTACGGACTGGCCGTTTTGCTGCTCTTTGTGGCGCTCTATCTGAGTATTCGCGGTACCCTTCAACCGCTGAAAAAACTGAGCCGGGCCATCGAACGTTTCGGTGACGGGGAGATCCCCGACTCTTTACGCAGCGACAAAAAGGACGAAATCGCCACCATCGCCAACCGTTTCGACGAAGCCATCCGGAAAATCCAGGCGATGCGGGAGGCCCGCAACCTCTTTATGCGCAACATCATGCACGAGCTCAAAACCCCGATCACCAAAGGGAAACTCTCCGTGGCGCTGATCGACGAGAGCGAAGAGGAGCAGGTGCTGCGGCGGGCATTTGAGCGGATGGAGGAGCTGATTGCCCAACTGGCGGAGGTGGAGCGCTTTACCTCCAAATCCTTCTCCGTCAACCCCGTCCCCTACTCGATGGACACGCTGGTACAGGAGGCTTCCGCCCGCCTCTTCCTTCCCAAACCGATCCCTTCGGAGTGTGAGGAGGAGCACACCTATATGGTGGACAAGGAGCTGATGACCATCGTGGTCAAAAACCTGATCGACAACGCCCTCAAATACGGCAAAGAGGGGTCACTGCGCATTGTCTGCGAAGAAGGGGGAACGGTACATTTCGAGAATGAGGGAGCGCCCCTGCGGGCACCTTTCGAGAAGCTGATCGAACCTTTCGCCAAGGGCGATCCCGGCGAAAGCAGAGACAGTTTCGGTCTGGGGCTTTATATCATCCACGCCATTTTACAGGCCCACGACGCCCGCCTCAACCACCGCTACGAGGCGGGACGACACATCTTCACGATCGAAGGGCTCAAGCCTGCCCGATCGCCCTGGCGATCAGACGATTGAGACGGGCGTTGAAATCGGCCACATCCTTCACCTCCAGGCCGGCGGCCATTTTGGCCGCGTCAAAGACCACATGGGCCACCTCTCTGGTCTGGCTCTCGTCATCGACCAACAGGAGCCGGCTGAAAATCTCGTGATCGGGATTGATCTCCAAAATCGGGGTGGGCTCGGGCACCTCCTGCCCCATCTGCCGCAAAATCTGTTGCATCTGAAGATCGGGATCGTTTTTGTCAAAGACCACGACGGCGGGTGAGTCTTTGAGCCGTTTGGTCAGGCGAATCTCCTTGACCGCATCACCCAGCTCCGCCTTCATGGCGGCAAGGAGCGGGGCGTACTTCTCTTTGGTCTTTTCATCCACTTCGCCCTCATCCTCCACGTTGGCGATGTTCTCCAGCGGCGTGCCGTCGTACTCGCTCACACCCGGCATCACGATGGCGTCCACCTCGTCGGCAAAAAGCAGAACCTCGATACCCTCGGCCTTGTACTTCTCCAGAAGCGGAGAGTGGCGCAGAAGATTTTCATCTTCACCCATCAGGTAATAGATCTTCTCCTGTCCCTCTTTCATCCGCTCTTTGTACTCTTTGAAGCTCACCCAGCCATCCCGCTCGCTCGATTTGAAAAGCATCAGATCCAGCAGGGTCTCTTTGTTCTCGAAATCGGAGTAGATCCCCTCTTTGAGCGCCTTGCCCATCTCGGCGAAGAACCCTTCATACGCCTCGCGATCCTTCTCCATCAGCTTTTTAAGTTCGCCCAGAATCTTTTTGACGCTCGCTTTTTTGATTTTGGAAAGAATGACGTTTTCCTGCAAAATCTCGCGGCTGACATTGAGCGGCAGATCCTCGGCGTCGATGATGCCGCGCACGAAGCGTAGGTAGGTAGGCAGCAGTTCCCTCTCCTCGTCGGTAATGAAAACCCGTTTGACATAGAGTTTCACGCCGGGCTGATAGTCGACGCGGAAGAGGTCGATGGGCGCCTTTTTGGGCACGTAAAAGAGGGTATAGTACTCCAGTGTCCCCTCGGCGCGGGTATGCACCCACAAAAGCGGATCTTCGCTGTCATGGCTGATCTGCTTGTAGAACTCTTTGTAATCTTCTTCTTTGAGCTCGCTTTTGCTCAGGCGCCACAGGGCCGAGGCTTTGTTGATCTGCTCCTCTTCGCCCTTGTCGTTTAGCAGGTAGATGGGGAAAGGAATGTGGTTGGAGTATTTTTCCACAATGCTTTTAATCCGCCACTCGGACGCGAACTCCGCCGCCTCCTCTCTTAGGTGAAGGGTGATTTCGGTGCCGTACCCCTCTTTTTCGGCCTCTTCGATCTCATACTCACCGCTGCCGTCGCTCACCCATCGCCAGGCTTTCTCCTCCAACGGCTTACGGCTGAGCACCTCCACCTTATGCGCCACCATAAAGGCGCTGTAAAAGCCCACGCCGAACTGCCCGATCAGATGGCTGTCTTTCTGGGCGTCGCCGGTCAGACTCTCGATAAAGCTTTTGGTACCGCTTTTGGCGATGGTACCCAGGTTTTCCACCATCTCTTCGTCATTCATGCCGATCCCCGTATCGCTGACGCGCAGGGTCTTCTTTTCCTCGTCATAGGCAATGACGATCTTCTCGGGTTGGTCGAGTCCTTTGTATTTCTCGTCCGTCAGTTTGAGATAGTGCAGCTTGTCCAGCGCGTCGGAAGCGTTGGAGATAAGCTCACGCAAAAAGATCTCTTTGTTGGAGTAAAGAGAGTGGATCATGAGGTTAAGCAGTTGATTCACCTCGGTCTGAAATTGATGTTTCGCCATGCGCAAAACTCCTTGTTTTTTAGTTGCAATTGTACAACTTGACAGAAACTATGTCAAGTTTAGTGACAATATAGATTAATGGTTGTCTGCACTATCACCGTTTTTTAACGGGTAACGCTTTTTCGCTATAATCTTTTTATCAAACAGGGGAGGAAAAGCATCATCCGGTACGAATTTTCGTAACCGAATAGAATTTTTTCTTTTAAAAATTTATTGTATAATAGAATATTACCTGTAAAAAAGGCGGAATTTGCGTTACGAATCCCTCCCTGAAACAGACATATGCCTGACGACGCTTCAAACCCTTTTCGTCGAAAGCAGTATTCCTTTCCTCTTTTACCGCATCAAGGGCGACCTCTTCTGCAACAAATCTTTCGAGGAGTTGTTCGACAAAGAGGAGATCACCGACCTTTACAGCCTTTTCCTTCCCCGTGAGCGCAAGCGGATACGGCACGCGTTGGAAAAGGAGGAGGGGTTCCACGGCAGGGTCACCGTCAGAACCTCCCAGGGACCCATTCCCACCCATGCCGACATCACGCCGATTTTCGATCCCGCCAACCGACTGCTCGGCCACGCGCTGCTCTTTCAACCCGCCAACCGGAAAGAGTCGGCTTTTTCCAAAAAGCTCTTCTACGAAGCCACCCACGACCGCCTCACCGGTCTGCCCAACCGTTTCTATTTTATCCGAAAACTGGAAGAGGCGATCCGCCATGCCCAGCGCAACGGTACCGAAGGGGCGCTCTTTTTCATCGACCTGGACAATTTCAAAACCATCAACGATACCCTGGGCCACGAAGCGGGAGACAACGTTCTCAAAGAGGCGGCGCAACGTCTTCAAAAGGTCCTAAGAACCAGCGACTTTCTCGCTCGTTTCGGGGGAGACGAGTTTTTGCTGTTGGTCGAACCCTACAAAAACCGCAAGGCGCTGATGTATCTGGCCAAACGGATCATCAAAGCGTTCGACGAACCTTTTGTCGTCAACAAAGTCGCCTATCATATCGGCACCAGTATCGGCATCGCCATCTTCCCCAAAGACGGCACCACCACCGAAACACTCATCAAAAACGCCGACAACGCCATGTACCTGGCCAAAAAAGAGGGCAAACACGGTTTCCGCTACTACACCGACGCCATCGACCATGCCATCAAACGCCACTACCGCATCGAGCAGATTCTCAGCGAAGCGCTGGAAAAAGGGAATTTCTACCTTCTGTTCCAACCGCAGATCGATATTCTGGGCGGCAAGGTAATCGGTTTCGAGGCGCTCCTTCGTCTCAAAGCCTCCATCGGAGAGACATTCACCCCAACAGAATTCATCCCCGTCGCCGAAGAGAGTACACTGATCATCCGTATCGGCCGCTGGGTATTCGAAAACTGCTGCCGACGTCTCAGGGAGTGGGAACGGGAGACGGCCATCGACGATTTTCTCCTCTCCATCAATCTCTCCCATAAACAGGTCATGGACAAATCCTGGTTCGCCTTTACCAAGACCATCCTGGAGCGTTACGAGATCCCCGCCCGGCGCATCGAATTCGAGATTACCGAAAAGAGCCTGTTACAGGCCGGGAAAGAGGGATTGGAGAATATCAAAAAGATTACGGAGCTCGGCTGCCAAATCAGCATCGACGACTTCGGAAGCGGTTACTCCTCATTAAGCGATCTGAAAAAGTACGATTTCAAGAAACTCAAGATCGACCGCAACCTTATCAGCCGGATCGAAAGCGATACCCCCAACCATATCGTCAAAGCCTCTTTGGCGGTCGCATCGGCCATGGGACTGGACGCCCTGGCCAAAGGGGTGGAAAAAGGAAGACAGAAACAGATACTCGAAGAGATGGGATGCGAAGAGATGCAGGGCTATCTCTTCGCCAAGCCCGTCACCTACAAAGAGGTACCCGCCTTTTTGAAGCGTTAAAGCGTCGTTTCCTCTTTGACATCCGCCCCAGCGGGGCTGACATACTGATCGTTCAGGCGGCGAATCGCCGCTTTGGAGTAGTCGATCACCCGTTCCAGCCGCTCGGCGGCACGGCGGCTCCAACCCGGCAGCCAGACCCTTAGCATCGGGCGGTACCAACGGGTATTGTGGGCCACGGCAGCAGCCATCTTCTCATCTTTTTCGCCCCACCGATGCAATTCGGCGGCGGCGAACCATTTACGGTAGCGAAAGTGCAGCAATACAATCAGCAACGCCGCCGCACCGTAAAGCCCCCACGCCAGACCGGCGGGCACCGCCCCTAACATCACGGCGGCCCAGGCGCCGCCGCCCAGAAGCCCGAGGGTCAAGAGATCGGCCAGCAACACCCGCCGCCCCCAGCGGTTGAGACTCTCTTTGAGAGTCGGCAGCTTGTTCTGGATAATCTCCTTGGCAAAGTCCTCCAGCGCTTTGGAAATACGGTAGGCCCGCTCCACCTTCACTCCCTCCATGCGACTGACGATCTTGGCCATATCCTCATCCCGTTTGCGCCTCAACCGCTCCGCCACCGCCGCGTCGTCAATGGGGCCGGCGGCCGACTCGTCATAGACAGCGAAAAAGTTGCCCGAAATCAACCCCTGTTGCGACAGCGCCCGCTGCCACGCGCCCATCACCTCTTCGAGGTTGTCCTCTTTGGCGGTGGTATCGATCTGGTTGAGGATATACAAAATTTTGTCGCTGTCGCGCTGTCCCATCGTCGCGCCCACCAGATGCTTGAGGGTATCGCGCATGGCGCCCGGTTCGGGATGCCGGGCGTCAAAAAAGATGAGCACCAGGTCGCTCATGCCGATAATATGGTCGGTAATACGCAAAACGGCGTCGCGTTGGCTGTCCGCGTCGAAACCGGGCGAGTCGATGAGAATCTCCCCTTTGATGGCGTCGGACTTGACGGTTTTGAGCTGTAGATAGAGGTTGACCCGGTTTCCCTCCCCTTTTTCTACTTTCTCCACCTCTTCGCTGATATTGTAAAAAGGAAACCGGGGATCGGCATCCAGCGCCAGACCCGGCAGGGTCATGGGCTTTTCGTCGTTGCCGTAGGTGATGACGGTAAATTTGTCGTCCACCGCCTGGTTGCCGCTCTCTTGTACCTTGACCCCCAGGTAACTGTTGATAAATGTCGATTTTCCCGCCGAGAAGGTCCCCAACACCGAAATGAGCGGCCACCAGGAGATCTTTTCGGTAAAACTCTGCTCCGGCTCCAAAAAACCGAGCGCGTGGGCGGTTTTGTCCAACTGCTCATACTGTTTGATGACATCCAACAGTACCGGATTCTCCTCACTGAGGTGCTGTTTGAGTTTTTTGTAACGTTCTTTCGGTGTCATGGCGTATCCTTAAAAGATAATTTCATCCTCTTCTCCCTCCGTCACCGACTCGGGCGGCAGAGGTGACAGATCGGTATAGATCAGATCCCGTCCGTTGCGTTTGACGTGATAGACCCCCTCTGGCTCCTTGAAACGGCGTTTGAACTCGGGATGCCGGGCAATCAGATCCCGATAGAAATATCTGGCGCTCGGTCCGGCGGTCCGTCCCCCCGTCTCATGTTTGGGTAGCGGGGTATTGTCGTCGTTACCGAACCACACAATCGTCTCCACATCGGGGGTAAAAGAGCAAAACCAGGTATCGACGCTGTTGTTGGTGGTACCGGTTTTTCCGGCGATATCCACACCGGGCAGGTAGACGCGCCGCCCCGTGCCCCGCTTCACCACATCCCGCAGTATATCGACCAGCAAATAGGCCTGCTCGGGGCGGTAGACCCGTTGGGCTTTGGCTTCGTTGCGCCATACCACTTGCCCCTCATCATCCAAAACCCCAAGTACCAGCCGGGGCTCGTGCAATACACCCATATCGGCAAAGACCGTATAAAGACGCGCCATCTGCAAAGGCGAGACGGCGATGTTACCCAATGCAATGGAGAGGTTATAGGGCAGATCTTTGATACCGAAAACCGCCAGCTTTTTATGCAGTGTGGGAATACCGATGGCGCTGACCAGGTTGATGGTGGCCAGGTTGCGCGAATGCACCAGCGCCTCCCTTAGCGTCATGAGTCCCTTGAAATCCTTCTCGTAGTTCTTGGGCTTCCAGAGTTTGTCGGTATCACCCTCCTCGAAACGGTAGGTTCGGGCGATATCGGGAATGAGGCTTTCGGGGTTGTACCCCAGGTTCAAAGCCGTTTCGTAAATGAAGGGTTTGAAAGCCGATCCGGGCTGGCGGCGGGAGGAGACGGCGCGGTTAAAGGCGCTTTTGGCGTAATCCACCCCGCCTACCAGCGCCAGCACGTCGCCGCTTCGGCCGTCAAGCACCACCATCGCCCCGTTGAAACTCTCCGAAACGTTCTCGTCGGGTTTGAGCTTTTCGTGACGCTTCCAGTAGGCGTCATAACCGTATCGCAGTGCATTCCGGGCCATCTTCTGATACTCCAGATCTACCGCCGTCTCGATCCGATACCCTCCGGTTTTCAGATCGGGAAGCCGTTTTTGAAGCTTCTGCACTACCGCGTCCACAATATAGGGAGCCCTGTTTTGCGTCAGCGTATCGTCATACACCTTCGGGGCCGCCTTGATCTCTCTGAGATAGGTCGCCTCGTCGATCCACCCCAGGGTGCGCATCCGCTCCAAAACCCGGTTGGCCCGGGCCATGGCGTTGGCGTAATGACGGGTGGGATCATATGCGCTGGGGGCTTTGGGAAGCCCTACCAGCACGGCGATCTCCTTTAACGTCAGCTCATCCAGGTCTTTATGAAAATAGCCCTTTGCCGCCGTCTTGATGCCGTAGTAGCCGTGGCCGAAGAAGATGGCGTTGAGATAGCGCTCCAGTATCTCCTCTTTGCTCAGCGTCTGCTCAAGTTTTACGGCAAGAAGCGCTTCTATGATTTTGCGTTTGAGCTTCTTCTCCCGGCTCAAAAGCGTCGACTTGATCAACTGCTGGGTCAGCGTAGAGGCCCCCTCCACCAGCCGGCGGGCCTTGATATCTTTGATGACGGCCCTGAAAATCGCTTCGGGGTTGACACCGTGGTGTTCGAAAAAACGGGTATCCTCAATGGCCACCAGCGCCTCGATCACCCGCCCGGGAATCTCTTTGTAAGGGACATAGAGGCGGTGTTCCTTGGCGAACACGTTGGCGATTAGCGCGCCGTTGCGGTCAAAAACCTGGGTGGTTTTGGGCGGGTTGAAATCTACCAGCGGCTCGATCCTATGCCCAATCTGCCAATAGAGCCATACCAGATACCCCGCACCGGCCAAAAGACCCAATACGCCCAGCCAAAATGTCCAGCGAAAAAGCTTGCCTATCAACGTCGAAACTCCCGGTTGGCGAAGTTGGCCTCCATCAGGGCACGGGTATAGTCATTGGCCGGCTCAGCCGTCAACAGGGCCGTCGGCCCGCGCTCCACGACCCTGCCGGAGCGAATCACGGTCATCTCTTCGCACAACGCCGCCGCCGTGGCGATGTCGTGGGTGACAAAAAGCATCAAAAATCCTTCGTTTTTCTGTAATTGTAGCAGTAATTGCACCACCGTGTGACGCAAGGCGGCATCCAGCGCCGTGGTGGGCTCGTCCAAGAGCAGTAACCGGGGGCTGGACGAGAGCGCCATGGCGATCACCACCCGTTGCAGTTGCCCGCCCGAAAGCTCGGGGGGAAAGCGCTCCAAAAGCGACGCATCAAGCCCCACCTCTTCCATCCGCGCCGCCGCCCTGTGCGCCCCCACGATCCACTGATCTTTAATCCGGGTCAGGGGCGAGAGCGCGGTAAAGGGGTTTTGGGGCACATACCCCACCGTCTCGCCCCGCCTCAACCCAAAGGGGGCCCGATAAGAAAGGGTTGAATCAAACCCTTTGGGCAACATTCCCAGCAGGGCTTTGAGCGTCAGGCTCTTGCCGCTACCGCTCTCACCCACCAGGGCCATGGAGCGCTCGATCGTAAAAGCGATATCCACAAAGACCTCATCGCCCCGAAAGATCTCAAGGCGCTCGCAGACAAACCTATCCACCCGCCAACTCCCCGATCCGCGCGAAGAGCCGACGATAGAGGCTTGGCTTAAACAGCGTGCGCAAAATGACCCGAAGCATCGGCGTCTGTACCGTCGGCGGGCGCACGGCCCCCACCTCAAACCCCTCCCGGCGCAGGCTTTGGCGTACGGCCATCGCCGTGGCGATATCGGGCATGGGCACCGGCACGATCATCCCCTCGGGCAACCGGCCCGTTGCCGCCTCGGCACCAAGACGCAGGGCCTTGATCTTTTCTTTGAGCTTTTCTCTTTTTTTGTGAATATAGCCAAATCCCTCAATGGCCAACGCCGTATCAAAGAGCGACGGGGCCGTGGCGTAAATTTGCGATTTGGCCCGATTTTGCAGATAGCTTACAACCTCCGCGCTCGCCGACACGTAAGCGCCGTAACTGCCCAGCGCCTTACCCAAAGTACCCATTTTAATATGGTTGGGCGCGGGCGTAATGCCGTAGCGGTCAAACACCCCCATCAAACGGGGCCCCACGGTGCCCACGCTATGGGCCTCATCCACAATCAAAAGCGCCCCAAACCAGTCGGCGACCTCAAAAACCTCTTTGGGCACCATGTCGCCCTCCATTGAGTAGACCCCCTCCACGGCAATGATGCACCGCCCTTTGACGGGTGTTTCGGAAAGCTTTCGCACCAGATCGTCCATGTCGTTATGGGCAAAGGTCACCACTTTGCCTTGCAGAAGTCTGGCCGCCGTCATGCCGCTGGCGTGGTAACGCGCGTCCATAAAGAGCACGTCCCGACGCCGCACCAGCGCCTCAATCAGCCCCAGGTTGGCCAAAAAACCGCTCCCAAACAGCGTGCTCTTCTCAAAGCCCGTGCGTTTGCTCAGCAGATCTTCCAGTTCCCGGTGAAGCGGGTGGTATCCTCCCAGATAGAGTGAGGCTTTGGGGGCGTGCCAGGCAAAGGCGCCGACACGCTTGCAGGCCCGTTTAAAGAGCTTTCTTTTATGCGCCAGCCCCAGGTAGTCGTTGGAGGCCATATCCACGGCATCGACATCAAGCGCGATCGGCTCGCGAAAACGCCCCGCGCGCTTGAGGGCTGTCAGCTCCTTTTCATAAAACATCTGCGATCTACCCTTCCAGCCACGGGAGCAGTTTTTCCACCGTCAGCCCCATGGCGCAACTCTCATACCCCACCACTTCGCGGATGTAGGGTTTGCAAAAGCCCTCCACCATGCACGCCCCCGCCTTGCCGCGCCACTCGCCGCTTGCGAGATAACGCGCCAGCTCCGCTTCATCGAAAGGATCAAAAAGGTAGCGGGTGACAGAGAGGTCTATGAAGGTCTTGCGCACCGACTTGTAGACCATGCAGGTGATAATCTCAACCTCCGCGCCGCTTTGGCTCAGCAGGAGCGCTCTTGCCTCCGCTTCGTCTTTGGCCTTGCGCAAAATCTTGCCGCCCGCGCTTACGACCGTATCGGCGCAGAGCAAGGGGGTCTCAAGCCCACGTTCGGCTTCACACGCGCGCATTTTCCCCATGGCGGCGTGGTAGACAAAGTGGGCCGGCACCTCATACCGCAGGCTCTCTTCGTCAAAATCGCAAGGTTGTTGCCAAAAGGCCACCCCCGCTTTTTTTAAAATCTTTGCCCGTGTAGCGGAGCCGGAAGCGAGTATCACCATCTAAAAGCCCCGCAAAAAGATCCCAAGCACCAGCGCCAAAACGCCCAGGGCGATATTAACGGGCAACATCAGGTTGGCAATGGGCGCCATCCGCTCCCGTGCCCCCGCCAGGTCACCCGCCACAAAACGGCGCTCGGCCTCGTTGCGGCGGCG
>JAADEJ010000060.1 GCA_013153475.1 Campylobacterota bacterium | reverse complement strand
CGGGTACGCCCACGACCGTGGCGGCTTTGAAACTGGGCATGGATTACGCTTCCTACGATCCCCAAAAGATCAACGGCACACGGGTAAGCCTGCAGGACCTTTCGGCCCAAAAGAGGCGACTGCTGGCGGCTGACGAGAATGAGAGAAAGCGGCTGGTCGGGGTGGGGCGTGAGGATCTGATTGAGACGGGGATAGAGATTTTTGAGGCGTTGATGCGAGCTTTCGGCGTCGAGGAGGCGGTGGTGATCGATGACGGGTTAAGAGAAGGCGCGGCGTTGGTTGGCTGTCGGCAAAAAGCGGGGTAAATAGCGTGTCAAACCGTAATTTAACCCTTCATTGGATATAATCGGCAAATTTCTTAAAACGCAGGAGAGTGCGGCCATGCAGATGAGCGGTGCGCGGATGGTGATCGAGGCGATGAGGCTGGAAGGGGTGGATACCGTTTTCGGCTATCCCGGCGGCGCCATCATGAACGTTTACGACGAGATCTACAAACAAAACGACTTCAAACATATTCTCACCCGCCACGAGCAGGCGGCGGTGCACGCGGCGGACGGCTACGCCCGCGCCACGGGAAAGGTAGGGGTGGCGTTTGTCACCAGCGGCCCCGGGTTTACCAACGCCGTGACGGGACTGGCGACGGCCTATATGGATTCGGTGCCGCTGGTGGTCATCAGCGGGCAGGTGCCGCTTTCGCTGATCGGTACCGACGCCTTTCAGGAGATTGACGCCACCGGTATCAGCCGCGCCTGCACCAAGCACAACTACCTGGTGCGCAGTGCCGCGGAGTTGCCCAGAATCTTGAAAGAGGCCTTCTACATCGCCGCCAGCGGCCGGCCCGGGCCGGTGCATATTGATATTCCCAAAGATGTGACGGCGGAGATGGCGGAGTTTGTCTATCCCGATCATGTGGATATTCCCACCTACCGCCCCACCACCAAAGGCAATATCCGCCAGATCAAAAAAGCGGTGGAAGCGATCTGCGAAGCCAAACGCCCCGTCTTTTATCTGGGCGGCGGCGTCATTCACGCCGACGCGGCCGAGTTGGTGCGCGAACTGGTGGCCTTGACGCAGATTCCCGCCGTCGAGACCCTGATGGCGCGGGGCACATTACGCCATGACGATCCGCTCCTGCTTGGCATGGTGGGTATGCACGGCAGTTACCAGGCCAACATGGCCATGAGCGAGGCGGACCTGATGATCGCCCTGGGGCCCCGGTTTGACGACCGTGTAACGGGCAAGCTCAGCGAATTCGCCAAGCACGCCAGAATCATTCATGTCGATATCGACCCCAGCTCCATCGGGAAGCTGGTGTCGGTCGATTATCCGATCGTGGGGGATCTCAAAGAGGTTCTTGCCGTTATGACGCCCAAGCTCAAAGAGCGGGTCGATCCGGCACGCTATGAGGCGTGGCGCAAAATTCTGGCCCGCTACAACGAGATTCACCCCATGCGCTACGAGGATAGCGACGAGGTGATTAAACCCCAATGGGTCATTCAGCGGGTCGGGGAGCTGTTGGGCGAGAGAGCGGTGGTCTCTACCGACGTGGGCCAGCACCAGATGTGGACGGCGCAGTTTTACCCCTTCTCCTATCCCCGCCAGCTCATCACCAGCGGCGGACTGGGTACCATGGGATTTGGCTTTCCCGCGGCCATCGGCGCCAAGCGGGGACGGCCCGATAAAATCAGTGTCAACTTCTCCGGCGACGGCTCCATTTTGATGAATATCCAGGAGTTGGTGACGGCGGTGGAGAGCCGCCTGCCGGTGGTGAACATTATTCTAAACAACCACTACCTGGGCATGGTGCGCCAGTGGCAGACCTTCTTTTACGACAAACGCTACGCCGAAACCGATCTGAGCTTTCAGCCCGATTTTGTCAAATTGGCCGAAGCCTGCGGCGGCGTGGGCTACAGGGTCGAGAGCAAAGAGGCCTTTGACGAGGCGCTCAAAGACGCGGTGGACAAAGGGGTGGTGGCCGTGATTGACGTGGTGGTTGACCGCTACGAAAACGTTTTGCCCATGGTGCCCAGCGGCGGGACGCTTTATAATATGATGCTGGAATTCAAGGATTGAGCATGAAAAACGAACGCCGAGTCATCTCCGTCATTGTCAAGAACGAACACAGCGTGCTCTCCCGCATCACGGGACTTTTTGCGGCGCGGGGGTACAACATCGAAGCCCTCACCGTCGCGCCGATTCCCGAGAGCGATATGTCGCGCCTGACTATCGAGACCCGGGGCAACGTGCGGGTGATCGAGCAGATTATCAAACAGCTTCACAAGCTCATTCCCACCTACAAGGTGATCGAGCATGAGGAGATGATCGAGAAGGAGATGGTGCTGATCAAATTCCCCATCAACGAGTCGCTGGCCAATATTCAGGCGCTTTGCGAGGCCTATAACGGCGGTATCGCCAATGTCAGCAGTCACCATATTATCACGATGGTGGCCGATGAGCCCAAACGGGTCAAACATTTCATTGAAGCGGCCAGACGTTTCCACCCCGAAGAGATCGTGCGGGGCGGCGTGGTGGCGATGGAGAGAGAATGAGACTCTCCGAATTGTGCCGCGCGCTCGGTCTGGAGGAACCCGCCGTCGATTTTGAACTGCGGAAGCTGGCGCCGTTGGACGAGGCGGGCCCTGAAGATCTGAGCTTTCTGGACAATCCCAAATATGCCCATCTGCTGACCGCTACCAAGGCGGGCGCGGTGCTGGTAGCTCCTGCGTTTGCCGAAAAAGTGCCGGCGGGCAGTGCGGCGCTTGTGAGTGACGAGCCCTATCTGAAACTGGCTGAAGCCAGCCGCTTTTTCGCGCCCGATCCCATGAGCGAAGAGGGGGCTGACCCGGTGATCGGGGAGGGGAGTCGTGTGGCCGAAGGGGCCTATCTGGGACGGGATGTGGTGATCGGCAAAAACGTAACCGTCATGCCCGGCGCCTATGTGGGCGACAGGGTGCGAATAGGCGACGAGACGCTGATCTACCCCAATGTGACGATCTACCACGACTGCGAGATCGGCAAGCGCTGTATCCTGCACGCCGGCGCGGTGATCGGCAGTGACGGTTTCGGTTTCGCCCACACACGAGACGGCAGACACGTCAAGCTCTATCAGCTTGGCAGGGTGGTTTTGGAAGATGAGGTGGAGATCGGCGCCAATACCGCGATAGATCGGGGAACGCTCAGCAAAACGGTCATCAAAGAGGGAACCAAGGTGGACAATCTGGTGCAGATCGGCCACAACTGCGAGGTGGGGCCGCGCGCCATTGTGGTCTCACAAGTGGGGCTTTCGGGCTCGACCAAACTGGGACGCAACGTGGTGATGGGCGGACAGAGCGCCACCAGCGGCCATTTGGAGATCGGCGACTTTACCCAGATCGCCGCGCGGGGCGGGGTCACCAAGTCGCTTCCCGGCGGCAAGGTGTTTGCCGGCTTTCCCATTATGGAGCATAAGGCGTGGCTTAAACTCAACGCCATGCTTTCTCGTATGCTCAAATCCGACAGGAAGGAGAAACAATGAAAACGTCTGAAATCATCAGAGAGATTCCTCTGGCCAACAGTGAAAACGGCGTCATTACCGTGGCGGTTCTTCAAGAGCCTTACGGCAAGGAGAGCGCGCCGGTGGTGAGCGTGGGCGTGTGGCTAAACAGAGCGGGCGGCGAACCCGACTGGAAAATCCATGTGCCCAAAGAGAACGTGGATGCGCTGGTCGAGGCGATTGTCGAAGCCAAAGAGAAACTCTAAAAAAGGATACACGATGAAAACGGCCAAAGGATTCAGGGGACGCTACTTCTCCCTGGCCGCCATTGCCGTCACGGTCAGCTGTGTCAATCTGATGGCGACCGAGGCGAGCGTAACGGCGCATGAAAGAAGAGATGCCTTGCAGGGTGTACAGCAGGCGGATGAGGAGCAGCTTGAGGATATTGTTGTCGATTCGGCGATGCCGACTCCTTCCATATTAAAAAATATCACTTCTGACGTCACGATCATCACCTCCGAACAACTCGAAGAGAACCACTACCACGATCTTATCGAGGCATTGAGAGACCAGGCCGATATCCAGGTGGTTCAAAACGGCGGGGTCGGTCAAACCAGCTCCTTTACCCTCAGGGGTATGCATGCCAAATATGTGGTTGTGCTGCTTGACGGTATCCGTCTCAACGATCCCACGAACCCTTCCGCCTATGCCCAGCTTGAACGTTTCAGCCTGGCGGATGTGGATCATATCGAGATCGTCAAAGGGGCGCAATCGGGTGTCTGGGGCGCCGACGCGGCCGGAGGTGTCATCAATATCGTGACCAAAAAGGGCGAGAAAGGGCTCCATGCCGATATCGGCGTCATGGGCGGCAGCGACAATACCTACCACGGTGAAACCGCGCTCTCCTACGGAACGGAACAATATGATATCAAAGCGGGTTTCGCGGGGTTAAAGAGCGACGGAATCCCTCCCCGGGAAGTCTCCACCTTTGATGCCGGGGATACGGAGCGGACCTATTATGTCAAAGGCGGGGTGAACCTTCCCATGCAGACCCGTCTGGAGGGAAGTTACCGCAAGATCGTTTCCGACTTCGATTACGACGCCGGGTGGGGCGAAACCTCCCAAAAGGCGTCGGGAAGTTCCGATATCGATCTTTTCGGCGCCAAGCTGACCCACCGCCACGAAGCCGTGACATTGACGCTGCACGGCAGCGGCAGCCGTTTTGACCGGGACTATTTCGACGCCGAGTACAAAGGCCACGACTACAGCGGGGGGTTGACGGGATCCTTCGCCTACGATCAGGGATCGGTGGATGCGGGGTACATCTACCGTGAAGCGGAACTGGAGCGCTACAACGACGCCGACAGTGACGGCAAGTTGGAGAACAACGCCGTTTTCGCGGCCCTGACCCACAGGGTGGACGAGATCGGTCTGCTGGTCAACGCGGCGCTGCGTTACGACGATTTTAAAAACTACGACGCCAAAACCACCGGCAAGATCGGTATGCGTTATACATTGCCGTTTCTTCAAAAAGTGGCCTTGCGGGCGAATGTGGGGACGGCATACAGGGTGCCGTCGCTCTATGAACGGTACGGGGACGGACAGTATACCCTTGAAAACGTGAACGTGCGCCCCGAAGATACCACATCCTACGATATCGGGCTGGAAGGATACGGCCTCAAAGTGACCGGGTTCTATAACGAGATCGAGGATATGGTGACGTATGTGATGGATCCGGTGACCTATCAGGGCCGTTACGAAAACCTTTCCGGAACCGCCGAACTCAAAGGGGTAGATATCTCTTTCGCTCACGCGTTGCCGATGCTGCTCTCTTACGTATCGGTAGGTTATACCTATACCGATGCCAAAGACGCGGACGACAACCGTGTGCTGAACGTGCCGAGAAACCGTGCCACGCTGGAGTGGTCGCTCTATCCGATGGATCATCTGCGCCTGGTTTTTGGCGCCGAATATGCCGACGAACGCCCCGCTTACGGCGGGGCGATGCTGGACAGCTATACGGTCTGTCGCGCGGCTTTGACCTATGATACCGACCGCTACGGTACCTTTTTTGTCAAAGGCAACAATATTTTCGACGAGGATTATACCCTTGTCGAGGGGTACAATACGGAAGAAGCCTCATTCTTCGCGGGTTGGAATTACCGGTACTGAGTTATGAATCGGGTTCGGGGATTTGGCAAAAACTATTTTACGCTGGCGGCGATTCAGGCCTATAGTGCCGAATCGTCACACCGTCGTAGAGCCGTTTCCCTACAGACCCGTACACTCTCTCGCGCGCTTTCGTCGATCTTTCGCGTAGGCAATGAGGATCGGCCGCCGCCACGGGTGAGAACGACCGTCTCCTGCCATTTCCCCAGACACGACGCAAAACCCTGCCATTGCGACTGCTTTTTCAGGCGCCGGGCCTGGTTGCTTTTGCACCTGAGCCGGTTGCGTAAACGTCCCGCCTGCCGTTGCCGCTACACCAAAACGGGGCTTGCCCCGCCTTTCTGATCCCTTTTTTTCCGTTTTGAATTTGTCAGTGTGTTGTAAAAAGGCCTTTGGGCCGTATCAAAAAAAAGAGATGAGAAAGGACTGTTTATGTCTACTGTAAAAACCTGGGTAACCGGATTTCCGAGAATCGGTGAGCAACGTGAGCTCAAAAAGACGCTGGAGAGCTACTGGCGCGGCGAAGCGGATCGTGACGCCCTCTATGCGTGCGCCGATATGCTTAAAAAACGGCACTGGGAGTATCAGAAAGCGGCGGGAATCGACGCGGTAAGCGTCAACGACTTCTCCTTTTACGATCAGACCCTGGATATGATCGAGATGCTGGGCCTGACGCCTGATCGTTTTAAAGATATCGAAGACGATCTGGATCGCTACTTCGCCATGGCCCGGGGGGACAAAACCCATACCGCCATGGAGATGACCAAGTGGTTCAATACCAACTACCACTACATCGTGCCCGAACTGCGTGCCGGCATGACGTGGCGTATCAACATCGAAAAAATCGCCGATGAGTACAAGGCGGCCAAAGCCCTGGGCGTGAGCCCCAAAATCAACCTGATCGGCCCCTTCACCTTCCTGGCCAACGCCAAGCGTTCCGACCAGCCCGACGCCGAAGACGCGCTGGCCCTGTTTGACGAGATTCTGCCCGCCTATGAGGCGCTTCTTGGCGAGATAGCCAAACTGGACGATCATGTCACCGTTCAGATGGAAGAGCCCGTGTTCGTGACCGACAAAGTGGCGAAAATCACGTTGCTGATCAAACAGGCCTATACCCGTTTGGCCCTGGCCGCCAAAAATGTCGATCTGTATGTCGTGACCTATTTCGATCATGCCGTAGAATCAGTCGGTCAGCTGGTTCAGACTCCTATCAAGGGTATCGGTCTCGATTTTGTCTACGGCGAAAAGAATATGGAGGTTTTGGAGCTTATCGGCGATTCCGATAAAACCCTTGTCGCCGGCGTGATTGACGGGCGCAATATCTGGGTCAGCGACCTGGAAGCCAAAAAGAACCTGCTTGATCAGATTGCCGATCGCGTGGCGACGAACCGGATCATCGTCGGCACCTCCTGTTCACTGCTGCATGTGCCTTACACACTGCGCTATGAAGAGAAGATGGACGCTTCGCTGAAATCGTGGCTGGCCTACGCGGTGGAGAAGCTGGATGAGCTGAGCCTGTTGGCGACCCTCTTTTTCGACGGGGCGGCCTCTTTGCAAAGCGAAGCGGCGATGCGATACGCCCAAAACCGTGAAGCTAACGCCACCCGCCGCAGTTCCGAGCAGATTCATGACAAGGCGGTGGCCGAGCGGATGGCCGGCATTGACGCGCTTAAAAAACAGCGCGAACCCTTTGCCGAGCGCATCAAGGTACAGCACGAGCGCTTCGGGTATCCCGAGCTGTGTACCACCACCATCGGCAGTTTCCCCCAGACCCCCGAGGTGCGCGCGGCACGCCGGGACTTTAAAAACGGCGCCATCACCGAAGAGGCTTATATTGAAAAAATGAAGGGTTTCATCAAAGAGTGCGTGGCGTTCCAGGAAGAGATCGATCTGGAAGTGCTGGTTCACGGCGAGTTTGAACGCAACGACATGGTAGAGTATTTCGGCGAGCAGCTCAAAGGGGTGGGATTTAGCCAAAACGGTTGGGTGCAAAGTTACGGCAGCCGCTGTGTCAAACCCCCTATCATCTACGGTGACGTCAGCCGCCCCGAGCCCATGACGGTTTTTTGGAGCACCTTCGCCCAAAGCCTGACCGACAGACCGATGAAAGGGATGCTCACCGGCCCCGTGACCATTCTGAACTGGTCATTTGTACGTGATGACCAGCCCCGCAGTGAAACCTGCTATCAGATCGCCCTGGCGATTCGCGACGAGGTAGATGACCTGCAAAAAGCGGGTATCAAGATGATCCAGGTGGACGAGGCGGCCTTCAAAGAGGGGTATCCCCTGAGAAAAGTCAACCGCCCCGCCTATGAAAAGTTCGCGCTGGAGAGCTTCTGGATCACCACCAACGTGGCCGAGACCGATACGCAGATCCATACCCATATGTGCTACAGCGACTTTAACGATATTATCGACACCATCGAGGCGATGGACGCGGATGTGATCTCTATTGAGACGGCCCGAAGCGGCAACATCCTGCTCAAAGTCTTCGAGCGCCACGGCTATAAAAAAGAGGTGGGCCCCGGTGTTTACGATATCCACTCTCCCCGTGTACCCAGCGTGGAAGAGATCGAGAAGCAGATTCGCTCCTTGCTGGAAGTTTTGCCGGCCAGACAGCTGTGGATCAACCCCGACTGCGGTCTGAAGACACGCCGGTGGGAAGAGGTGAAACCGAGCCTGAAAAACATGGTGGAAGCGACCAAAAAGGTGCGCCAAAGCCTTTAAGGTTTCAGTGTGTCGGGCTGATCGCTAAAGGTTTTCAGCCCCGCCGTAAGCAGGAGTGTCTGACGCTGGGTGAAGATTTCGCTCTCAAGCGCGCTCTCTTTGGCGCGGGCCGCGGCCAGGTCTGCGGTGGCTCGGCTCAACTCATCGGCCGAGGCGAGGCGGTTTTCAAACCGCCCTTTCGTCAAGCGCCAGTACGCCTCCCTGGCGACTCTCTCTTTTTGGGCGCTTGTGACTCTCTTTTGCAGGGTTTTCAGCCGTAAATAGGCGTTTTTTACCTCCGCTTTGATCCGGTTTTCATAATCATTGACAAGCCATTGCCGGGATAGGGCCTGTGCTCTGGCCGCTTCGATCGTATAACGGTCGCTGCCGCCGTGAAAGAGGTTCCATGATACGGAAGCGCCCACATAGCTGCGGTCGGCGTTGGTGTAGCCGTCGCCGTCAAGGGCCGGGGAGTCTCCCTGCCTGGCCAGTGCCGCCGCGAGAATAACGGTGGGATAGAGGCGGCTTTTGGCGAGAGTGACACCGCTTTGGGAGAGTGCCAGCTCTTTTCGCAGTGCCGCCAGGTCTTCCCGGTTCCTTAGCGCATCACGCAACAGTTTTTTAAGAGAAAGCGGTGTTTGGTTTTTGGGCAGGGGATCGATCTTTTCAACCGGTCGTCCCAGCAGGGCGCTCAGACGGTTAAGAAGGCTCTCTTTTTGGCTTTTTGTCTCGGCCAGGTCGGCTTCAAAGCGGTAGGTCTGGGCTTCGATATTGTAGAGCTCGGAGGGCGGAATGAGACCGGTTTCGTAAAGCCCCTTTGCCTTTTTGTACGCCGCTTTGATGGCTTTCAGCGCCGCTTTTTGGGCTTTGACGGCGGCTTTTTCGGCTATGACGGCTCCATAAAGACGCGCCGTTTGCAGGTAGAGGTTGCGTTTGGCGTCAAGTCGTTTTAACCGGGCGATGGCCTCTCCCAGTTCACTCTCTTTGATTTTGGCGCTGAGCGCGTAGCCGGTAAAGAGCGGATAACTGAGCCTGAGTGATCCGTTAAAAGGGGTGTCGCTTCCCATGGGCAGGGCGTCCGTGGGGGTTGGCAGGGCAGGGAAGTGCAGGTACATCACCGGGATCTCTTTGAGCCGGGCGGCGCTGAAATCAAGATCGAGTCGCGGCAGGGTCTCGGCCTGTGCGGCGCGACTTTGCAGCGTGGCGGCACGCTCATTTTCACGGAGGCTTTGCATAAGGGCCGATTTGTCCAGGGCCCGCAATATTTGGGAATAACTTTCGGCATGGGCCGAAAGCCCGGCGGCAAGCAGTAAAATGATGAGCCGATCACGTCTCATGGGTCGCTCCTGGAAAATGGGTTCTTGATAAAAAGGGCCGCCACAAACAGGGCGCCGAAAACGCCCCAGTAGGCGGCGTGCATAAAGGTGTTGTAAAAGCCGTAATTGGCGCTCATGAAGGTTTCATACCCCTGAAATATCGCTTTCACACGGGCCGGGTCGATGGAGAGGGCGTCGGAAAAACGCGAGAGATAGGCGTTGAGATAGTCGGGATTTTGCAACTCCTCCATCCGCAAAAAGGCCAGGTTTTTGTAATACTCCATGTTGTTGGTGGCCAGTGCCGTGCCGAAACTGCCGCCGACAAAGCGAAAATAGTCCATCAGCACAATAGCCAGTTCCCCTTTTTCCTGTGGGGCGTTTTGCATCACCATGGCGGTGACGGGGGCGAAAAAGAGTCCCATGCCGATACCGAAAGGAATGGTAAGAAGCATCGCCTGACTCAGGGGAGTGTAGTAGTTGAGATGGGGCATCAAAAAGAGCGAGGCCGCCACATAGACCGCCGTGGCCAGCGCCACGGTTTTTTTGGCCCCGATTTTGTCCGAGAGTATGCCCGCCACCGGGGAGAAGAGCCCAATAAAGACGGCAAACGCGAAGACGGCAATGCCGGCATCAAGGGTAGGGAGGCGTTTGATGTGCTCGTAATAGACCGGCAGAAGATAAAAATACTGATACATCGAAAAGCCCAGGATGAAAAAGTAGATCATGATGCCGTTGGCAAAGAGGCTGTTTTTAAAGAGCGAAAAGTCGATCAGTTGATGGCGCCCGTGGAGTTCGGCAAGCAGATAAAAAAGAAAGGCGATGACGGTAACACACAAAAGCGCGCCGATGAGCCGGCTGTTGAACCATCCGAACTGTTGGCCTTTGGAGAGCATGATAAGCAGGGCGACGGTGGAGAGCGCCAGGAAAAAGAAGCTGACAAGATTGAAAGGCAGTTTTTGAAAACGGTGCTCTTTGGGCAGGTACAAAAGCCCGGCGATCACAAGCAAAAGCCCCACGGGCACGTTGATAAAAAAGACCATGCGCCAGTTGTAGTACTCGGTCAGATAGCCGCCGATGGTGGGGCCGAGCGCCGGGGCGAAACTGACGCCAAGGCCGTAGATGCCCATGGCCAGCCCCTTTTGGCTGGGCGGAAAGTAGCCGAAGATCATGATATGGCTGGTAACCATAATGAGCGCTTCGCCGCTGCCCTGCAAGATGCGAAAGAGAATGATCTGCGCCAGGGTTGTCGAAAGGCCGCAGGCCAGGGAGGCGGTGGTAAAAAGGGCCACGCCGCCCAGAAAAACCGCTTTGGCGCCAAAGCGTTTGATGAGCCACTCGGTCCCAAGCAGGGCGATGGCCGCGGCCACCATGTAGCTGGTGATGATCCACTGCACCCCGTACATATCGGTAGAGAGCGGCCCGGTGAGCTTGGGGACAATGACATCCACCACCGTGGTGTCCAAAATGGCCATGAAAGCCCCGGTCATCACGATGACGGAATAGAGGGCGCGCTGGGAGGGGGTTATCTCCCACGGGGCGCGTTCTACGGGGCTGGCGGCGCTTTGGTTCATTCTTCCCTCTTGATGGCCACCGTCGCGCCCATGCCCGCCCGAAGGCCTTCGACGCTCTCAAGTCGAATCCGCACGGCAAAGCGCTGATCAAGCTTGGTGAATTCACCGCTGGCGATGTCCCTGGGGACAAGGCTGAAGGTGGCGGCGGAGGTAGGGGCGATGGACTCGACCGTGCCCGCGATCTCCTTGCCCTTCAGGGCGTCGGGTTTGATGACGGCCTTGCAGCCGGGATGCACGCCCTCCATCTTCTTTTCGGATAGCAGTACTTCGCAATAGAGCGCCTGGGGATCGGTGAGGGCATAGACGGGTGTGCCCGCCTCCATGACCCTGGGCGCGTCGATGAATTTTTTGGCGATGATGCCGTCAAAAGGGGCTTTGAGAGTGGTGTAACCGATTTGGTTGTCAACCTCTTCGAGGGCTTTGGTCAGTGCCGCCAGCCGTTCGGTCTGGGCTTGTATGTTTTTGGCCAGCTCCTCAGCCTTCTTCTGGTTGGCCTCTTTGACACGCAGGGCTTTTTGGCTCTTCTGGCGTATCAGGCGAAGCGCGGCCAGCTCCTGTCCAAGCGCGGCGATCTCGTCTTGCGCGGCTCTGTCCTGCGCCGCCGCTTTCTCGTAGTCGGCGGGGGCGATGAGCGCTTGATTGAGCAGCTTTTTGTAACGCAGAGCGTCTTTGTGCAACGTTTCGGCTTTGGATTTGGCCGCGGCGATACGCAAAGAGAGCGCCTTGATCTTTTTATTTAGGCTGGCGGTCTCTTTGGCGGCGATCTGCTTGTCGAGTTTCAGGGTGGTTTGGATACGGGCGTGCTGAATACGCATGGCCGAAAGGCTCTTTTCAAGCGCCGCGATCTCGTGGCGAAGCTTTTTGCGCGCGAGAATGAAATCTTTGGGATCGATCTGCGCAAGTATCTCGCCTTTCTTGACGGGAGCGTTGGGCTCCTTGTCCATACGGATCACTTTGCCGTCCACTTTGAAAGCCAGCAGGGCCAGCCGGTCGCTTTTGATGAAAGCGGCGTCACTGACGGCATTGACGCTGCGATAATGGAGATAATCGAACCCCATCCATCCGAAAAGCAGAATCAAGGCAAGGATAACCAGCGTTCCGATCCGTTTCTTCATGTTTTTTCCTGAAAGTGAATTAAATTCACGTAAATGATAGCTCAAGCTCAATTAAGAACATCTGATTTACAATCCGAAGAAGCGATTGCCAAAAGGAGCGAGGCGGTGAAAGCGACGTGGCGCCGCAAAATGGCGGAAACGAAGCGGCAGATGGTACTGGAAGCGGTGGCTCCTCTTTTCGAGAAGGAGGGGTTTTCAGCCGTCAGAATGCAGGATGTGGCGGCCGGTTTGGGCATATCGGTGGGCGCGCTCTATAAACTCTATCCGTCCAAAGAGGCGCTTTTTCACGCCTATGTCGGACATCAGATTTCCGCCTTTGCCGAGGAGCTGGCTTTGCGGTGTGAAGGGGTGGCGGAGCCGACGGCCGCGTTGGCGGTTTTTGTGGCTTTGAAGTTTGAGGTGTTTCGCCAAAAACGCAAAGCCATCGAGGACCCGGCGGCGGGTGATCCCCTCTTTTTTCTCAAGCTCAACACCCGTCAGAATGAGGCGGCCCGTCCGGTTTACGAGTTTCTGGCCGACCGTTTTCGTGCCGTTGCGGCCGAAATGCCTCTGGTGGAGAGCGATATGCTGAAAATGGCCTATCTCTTCAACGCCTATACCACGGGATATGTGGAGCATTGGTTGCAAAACGCCGACGAAAAGCTCGATGAAAGGCCCGAAAATGTGGTGCGTGCCTTTTTGAACGGGCACCGGCGTGTATGAAAAGCGGCGAGATGTTTGCTATAATGAACAAAAAAGGGATAGCGTGACGATCGAAGAGAAGGTGCTTTTACTGGCGATGCGAAAAAGAGAGCCCGACGAGGGGTTGAAAGAGATTTTGCTGATGCTGGAAAATAACCGGGTCTTCACGCTCAAAGAGGGGAAACGACTGGTCAAGAAGTTGAAAGAGGCCGGTTACTTTCACGAAGGCGAGCTCACACTCAAAGGGGAAGCGGCCGCCGCCGCGGCCGAAGAAGAGTTTACATTGCGGTAAGGGGGATATGATGCCAAAGACGTTGCGGGCGAAGTTTCTATGGATGCTGCTGGGAACCATGATCGTGGGGTCGACGCTGTTGACGATCTATCTGTTTACCAATTTTGAAAGAATCGTCAGTACGTCGGCGGAGTCGAAGGTCAAAACCTTGAGTGAATCGATTTTCGTCGCCGTGCGGACAAGTATGAATTTCGGCGATCCGGCCGTGGTGCAAAAGACCCTGGATTCGGTCAAGAAGATCCACGGAATCGAGGATGTGGATATCTATAAATCCAAAGCGGTGATCGAAGCGTTCGGATTGAACGAGAAGCCGACGAAAGAGCCGACGGTTCTGGAGATTTTCAAAACGGCCAAAGCCCGGATTCTGGAAGTGGGAAAGGGCGCGGAGCATAGGATGCGTCTGCTCAAGCCGCTTCGTGCCACGACCGAATGTCTCAGTTGCCACGCCACGAGCCGGAAAGGCGACGTGCTGGGGGTGATGGACGTACAGGTTTCGTTGGCGGACAGCGACGCGAAGATCAACGCCATGAAGGTCAAGATTACCGTGGGCTTGGCGGTGGCCACACTGGCGGCGATCGCCATGTTCATGCTCTTTTTCAAACGCAATATCTTCAAACCGCTTCAGATCATGGAGGAGCGGGCCGAGGAGATCGCCAACGGCGACGGTGATCTGACCAAACGGCTCCATTTCGTCAAGGGAGACGAGATCGGACAGGTGGCCAACCGCATCGACGCCTTTATCGACAAAGTACACAAAACCATTACGCAGGTCAAAGGGGCGAGCCACCAGAACCTGAATGTGGTACAGGAGCTTGTCAAAGAGTCGGATAAGGTCAAAGAACGCTCACAAAACGGGATCGAGGCGGTGCAAAAGACCATCGAGACCGGCAAAGCGATGGAACAGCGCCTCAACGAAACGGTGGAAAGTACGCATCAGAGTCTGGAAAACGTCCAAAGCGCCAAAGAACGCATCGCCAACGTTCAGAGCGAGATCGACAAGCTGATCGCCCAGATTTCACGGCAGGCGGAATCGGGTTCGGAGATCGCGACGAGGCTCAATATGCTCACCCAAAACGCCGATTCGGCCAAAAGCGTGCTGGGAGCCATCTCCGAAATCGCCGACCAGACCAACCTGCTGGCGCTCAACGCCGCCATCGAGGCGGCCCGTGCCGGGGAACACGGTCGGGGATTCGCCGTCGTGGCCGACGAGGTGAGAAAACTGGCGGAGCAGACCCAAAAAAGTCTCTCCGAAATCGACGCCTCTATCGGGATGATGGTTTCCGAGATCGCCGAAAGCAGTGCCGCCATGAACAAAAACGCGGAGTTGATCGAAGCCCTGACCCAGACCGCCGACACGACCAACGCCAAGATCGAGGAGGCGGTCAGTTATATGCGGGAGGTCGAAACCGTCAGCCACCGTACCGTCGAGGTTTCCAACCGGCTGGGTAAGGAGATTCAGTCGATTCTCGGTGAGATCGAAGCCATCAAAAATACCTCTATGGAGAATATCGAAAGCGTCGAGAAGACCCGCGCCGTCGCCGAGCGCATCGCCAAGATCGCGGCGGAGCTTAACCGTACCCTTGAGAGTTTCAGGACATAAGCGTGGAGCATCTTTACGCGCCCTGGCGCACCGCTTACATCACCGACAGTGAAAAGGGAAAAATAGAAGGGTGCGTCTTTTGCCATATCAGCGCCCACCCCGAGCTGGATGAGGCCCACCATGTGCTTTTACGGGATAAAGCCTGTTTTGTCGTCATGAACCGCTACCCCTACACGCCGGGCCATTTCATGATTATCCCCCATACCCATACCGACGCCCTGGAAACCCTTGAGAAGGATGTATGGCTTCGTATGAGCGAGCTGGCCCAAAAGGGGGTACGACTGCTTAAAGAGGGGTTTGGGGCCCAGGGGGTGAATGTGGGGATGAACCTGGGCAAAGCCGGCGGCGCCGGGATTGCCGAGCATATCCACCTGCATCTGGTGCCCCGATTTGAGAGAGATACCAACTTTATAACCGCTATCGGCCAAACAAGGGTCTACGGGACCGATTTTCAAAAGGTATACGAAAAACTCAAAGAGATGGCCCCGCGCTATTTTCAGGCCTGATCAGGCTTTGCAACAGCTGGTGGTGTTGCCCTCACAGCATAAGAGCATATACTCCGCGTCCAGGCTCCCCTGGCGGGCCGATTTTTTGAACCACCGCTTCGCCTCTTCCTCATCTTTTTTGACCCCAAACCCTTCATAAAAGAGCATCCCCAGAAAATATTGGGCCGTCATGTTTTTGCGGTGTTGTTTGAGCGCCTCAAGCGCCTCTTCGTAGCGCTCTTGCTCATAAAAAGTGATCGCCTCTTCGAGTGTATAGCGTTGGCTCATTTGCTCCCCCATCCGTGTAGTTTTTTGGCCGTAACCACGTCAAACGCCTCAAAAATCTCCACATGGCCCACCGCCACGTAATCGGCCTCTTCCAAGAGCGCGTCAATGCGTCGTAGAAGCGGCGCGTCGCGGCGGATCAGCAGGGCCAGGGTGCCGGCGTTTTTGACGGCGGCGTGGAGTTTGGGCAAAACCTCCTTAGCTTGCGCCTCCC